>NZ_JASCQN010000055.1:0-30528 GCF_030010475.1 Halomonas kalidii
CCGCCATGGGCGTTCATGTGATCGCCCCGGGTCAGGATGACATGATCGCCGGGCTCGGCAATGCCTTTCTCCACCAGCAGCGCCAGCGCCCGCTCGTTGACCTCGGTGGCGCTCATCTCGCTGGTGTCGAAGGGCAGCGAGACCACGCCGCGATAGAGCGCCATGCGCCGCTGGGCGATGGGGCTGTGGCCGAGGCCGACGATCGGCAGCCCCGAGCGGATCCGCGAGGCGATCAGCGGCGTGTAGCCGGAGGCGGTCATGCAGGCGATGGCGGCCACCCCGGCGAGGTGGTTGGCGGCGTACATCGCCGACAGGGCGATGGTCTCGTCGATCTGGGTGAAGCCCTCGTGGATGCGGTGCCCCGACTCCTGGGCGATCCGCTCGCGCTCGGCGCCCAGGCACACCCGGTCCATGGCCTCGATGGTCTCCACCGGGAAGTCGCCGGCGGCGGTCTCGGCCGAGAGCATCACCGCGTCGGTGCCGTCGAGCACGGCGTTGGCCACGTCGAACACCTCGGCGCGGGTCGGCAGCGGCGACTCGATCATCGATTCCATCATCTGGGTGGCGGTGATCACCGCGCGGTTGAGCGCCCGGGCGCGCTTGATGATGCGCTTCTGGATGCCGATCAGCTGGGCGTCGCCGATCTCCACGCCGAGGTCGCCGCGGGCCACCATCACCGCCTCGCTGGCCTCGATGATGCCGTCGAGGGTCGCCTCGTCGGCGACGGCCTCGGCGCGCTCGAGCTTGGCGACCAGGCCGATCTCCTTGCCCGCCTCGCCCAGTAACGCCCGGGCCTCGCGCATGTCGGCGGCGCTGCGCGGGAAGGACACCGCCAGGTAGTCGACGCCGATGTCGATGGCGGTCTCCAGGTCGGCGCGGTCCTTGTCGGTGAGCGCCGGGGCCGAGAGCCCGCCGCCCTGCTTGTTGATGCCCTTGTTGTTGGAGAGCCGGCCGCCGACCACCACCGAGGTGTGGATCAGGTGGTCGGCGACGCGGTTGACGTCGAGCACCAGGCGGCCGTCGTCGAGCAGCAGGCGGTCGCCGGGGACCACGTCGTCGGCCAGGGTCTTGTAGTCGCAGCCGACCCGGGTGGCGTCGCCGGCGTTGGCGTCGAGGGCCATGTCGAGGACGAAGGGTTGGCCCTCCTCGAGGTCCACGGCGCCGTCGCGGAAGCGGGCGATGCGGATCTTGGGCCCCTGCAGGTCGCCGAGTGCGGCGACGCTGCGGCCCAGGCGCGCGGCGATCTCGCGCACCGCGGTGAGGCGGCGGCGGTGGTCGTCGGCACTGCCGTGGGAGAAGTTGAGGCGCACCACGTCGACGCCGGCGGCGATCATCGCCTCCAGCACGCCGTCGCGGTCGCTGGCCGGGCCCAGGGTGGCGACGATCTTGGTGCGGCGGATGGGGTCGTGGATCGGGGCGTGGGGGGGAAGCGTCATGGTGTCCTCGGCAAGACCAGAATGGCACGGAAATCGTTGACGTTGGTGCGGGTCGGCCCGGTGACGATCAGATCGTCGAGGGCCTCGAAGAAAGTATACGCGTCATTGCGTGACAGATAAGCAACCGGGTCAAGCCCCGCTGCCCTGGCACGGTGCCAGTCGCCAGGATCGAAGAGCGCCCCGGCGTTGTCCTCGGAGCCATCGATGCCGTCGGTGTCGATGGCCAGTGCGTGGATCCCCTCGGCGCCCTGCAGGGTCGCGAAGAGCCCCAGCAGATACTCGACGTTGCGCCCGCCGCGGCCGTCGCCCCGCACCGTGACGCTGGTCTCGCCGCCGGAGAGCAGCAGCAGCGGCCGGGCGATCTCGTCCCGGGCCGCCAGCGCCATCCGCCCCTGGGCGCGGCCGAGCTCGCGGGCCTCACCCTCCAGGTCGTCACCCAGCAGCCGCACCTCGATGCCGCAGCGCTCGGCGGCCACCCGGGCGGCCTGCAGGGCATCGCGGGCCCGGGCCAGCACCCGCGAGGCATCCCGGGCAAATCCCGGGGCATGCAGCGCCGCGGCACCGTCGTCGCCGAGCAGGTGACGGCGTATGGCGTCCGGCAGGGCGATGGCATGGCGCGCGAGAATCGCCAGGGCATCCGCCGCGGTCGAGGCGTCCGGCAGGGTCGGCCCGGAGGCCACCAGGGTCGGGTCGTCACCGGGGACATCCGAGATCAGCCAGGTCAGCACCCGCGCCGGATGGGCCGCCGCGGCCAGACGCCCCCCCTTGATCGCCGAGAGGTGGCGACGCACGGTGTTGATCTCGCGGATCGGCGCCCCGCAGCGCAGCAACTCGCGGTTGATCGCCTGCTTCTCGGCCAGGCTGATGCCCGGCGCCGGCAGGCTCATCAGCGCCGATCCTCCGCCGGAGATCAGCGCGATGACGAGGTCGTCCTCGCCGAGCCCGGACACGGCCTCGAGCATGCGCCTGGCGGCCTGGGTGCCGAGTTCGTCGGGCATGGGGTGCGCGGCTTCCAGCACCTCGATGTGCCGGCATGGGGCGCCGTGGCCGTATCGTGTGACCACCACCCCCTCCAGGGGGGCGTCGGGCTGCCGGGCCCGCCAGGCTCGCTCGAGGGCGGCGGCCATGGCCGCCGCGGCCTTGCCGGCCCCCACCACGACGGTGCGTCCCGGTGGCGGCTCGGGCAGGGCCTCGGGCGACAGGGCATCGGGGTGAACGGCGGCGATGGCCGTCTCGGCCAGTTGCCTGAGCCAGGCGCGCGGGGCCAGTGCGTCGCCGCGGGGCCCTGGCGTGAAGGCCCCGGGTTCGCCAGACGCTGGCGCCAGGGCCCGGTTGGGAGAGTTCGCGGACATCGGGTACTCCTCGCCGTCTCCGGCAGCAACAGGAAGGAAAGGGGTAGAAAGCAGAGGGAGACAAAAGGACCCGGCGGCGGGCGGGGTTCCAGAAGGAAAACCCGCCGCCGGGCAAGGCCACCTCGCGGTGGCCGGGGCAGACGACGACCCGACGCCTGCCCCCAGGGAGCAGTCACCTCCCCGTTTTTCGCCGACCAAGCACGAAGGCCGGCGAAAAACCTCTTCGGCCGTGAAACCACCCGCCGTGCCGCGGGGGTTCCACGCGCCCTCAAGGATGGCTCAGGGCGGCCCCCCGTTCAGGAGCCGACCTCGTGGTCGGCCAGCGCCTCCAGCGCCCGCAGGATGCCGGCGTGATCCCAGTCGGCGCCGCCGTGGGCCGCGCAGGCCTGGAACAGCTGCTGGGCGTTGGCGGTGCCGGGCAGCGCCAGGTTGAGGCTGCGCGCCCCTTCCAGCGCCAGGTTGAGATCCTTCTGGTGCAGGCGGATCTTGAAGCCCGGGTCGAAGGTACGCTGGATCATGCGCTCGCCGTGGACGTCGAGAATCTTCGACTGCGCCAGGCCACCGAGCAGCGACTCGCGCACCTTGGCCACGTCGGCGCCGGCCTTCGAGGCGAACAGCAGGCCCTCGGCCACCGCCTCGATGGTCAGGGCGACCACGATCTGGTTGGCGACCTTGCAGGTCTGGCCGGCGCCATGACCACCGATGTGGGTGATGGTCTTGCCCATGATCTCGAGCAGCGGCCTGGCGCGCTCGAAGCCCTCCTCGGTAGCGCCGACCATGATGGTCAGGGCGGCGTTGATCGCGCCGCCCTCGCCGCCGGAGACCGGGGCGTCGACGTATTCGCCGCCGGCATCGGTGATGCGCTCGGCGAACGCCTGGGTGGCAATCGGGGCGATGGAGCTCATGTCGATGACCAGGGTGCCGGGCTTGAGTCCCTCGACCACCCCGCCCTCGCCGAACAGCACCTGCTCGACGTCGGGGGTGTCCGGAACGATGGTGATGATCACGTCGGAGGCCTCGGCGACCGCCCGGGGATCGTCAAGCTCCTCGATGCCCTTTGACGCCAGGGTCTCGTCGAGCTTGCCACGCTTGACGGTGGTGAGCTGGTGGCCGGCGTCGAGCAGATGCCCCGCCATGGGGCGGCCCATGATGCCCAGGCCGATGAAACCGATCTTGCTCATGATCTCTCTCCTTCTCTGTCTTGTCGTCGTACCGTGGTATCAGCGAACGCTATCCAGCCAGCCCAGCCCCTCGCGGGTGGTGGTCTTCGGCTTGTATTCGCAACCGATCCATCCCTGATAGCCCAGCCGATCGAGATGGGCGAACAGGAAGGGGTAATTGATCTCGCCGGTGCCGGGTTCGTGGCGGCCGGGATTGTCGGCGAGTTGCACATGGGCGATGCGATCCAGGTGCTTCTCGATGGTCGGCGCCAGGTCGCCCTCCATGATCTGCATATGGTAGATGTCGTACTGCAGCTTGAGGTTCTGGCTGCCCACCTCATCGAAGATCGCCAGCGCCTGCTCGGTGCGATTCAGGAAGAACCCCGGGATATCGCGGGTATTGATCGGCTCGGCAAGCAGCAGGATACCGGCGGCCTCGAGCTTGTCGGCGGCGAAGCGCAGGTTCTCCACCAGGGTCTGGCGCGCCTGGTCGATGCCGACGCCCTGAGGCTGGATGCCGGCCAGGCAGTTGACCTGCTTGCAGCCCAGGGCGGTGGCGTACTCGATCGCCTTGTCGACGCCGGCGCGGAACTCCTCGACGCGGTCCGGGTGGCAGGCGATGCCGCGCTCGCCGGCGCCCCAGTCGCCGGCCGGCAGGTTGTGCAGCACCTGGGTCAGGCTGTGGGCGTCGAGCCGGGCCTTGAGCTCGGCCGGGGCATGGTCGTAGGGGAAGAGGTACTCCACGCCCTGGAAGCCGGCCTTGGCGGCGGCCTCGAAACGGTCGAGGAAGTCCACCTCGGTGAACAGCATGCTGAGGTTGGCGGCAAACTTGGGCATATCGTTCTCCTTTGGGTCGTACGTTATTACTCGGGGCCGATCCGGCGACAGGCCTTCGAGCGGGGCCGGCCTTCCGGAGGCGCTGTGAACCCGTCCCTGGGCGCTACCGACGCCATCCATGGCGTAGGACCTCCTCTTTGGCCTGTCCCCGGTGCCCCTCGTTGCGTCCTGCCGGCATATCAGGTCAGGGCGGCGATGGAGGTCGGCGCATCGGCGACGTTCTCGGCCAGGGCCTCGAACTCGTTGACGCCGCCCAGGTCGGTGCCCATGGAGATATTGGTCACCCGCTCGAGGATGACCTCGACCACCACCGGCACCCGGTGCTCGGCCATCAGCTTGTGGGCCTCCGCGAAGGCCGGGCCGATCTGGTCGGGCTCGGTGACGCGGATCGCCTTGCAGCCCAGGCCCTCGACCACGGAGACGTGGTCCACGCCATAGCCGTTGATTTCCGGGCAGTTGATGTTCTCGAACGACAGCTGCACCTGGTAGTCCATGTCGAAGCCGCGCTGGGCCTGGCGAATCAGCCCCAGGTAGGAGTTGTTCACCAGCACGTGGATGTAGGGCAGGTTGAACTGCGCCCCCACGGCCAGTTCCTCGACCATGAACTGGAAATCATAGTCGCCGGACAGCGCCACGATCTCGGCGTCCGGGTCGGCGCGGCGCACGCCGAGCGCCGCCGGAATGGTCCAGCCCAGCGGGCCCGCCTGGCCGCAGTTGATCCAGTGGCGCGGCTTGTAGACGTGCAGGAACTGGGCGCCGGCGATCTGCGACAGGCCGATGGTGCTGACGTAGCGGGTGTTCTTGCCGAACGCCTTGTTCATCTCCTCGTAGACGCGCTGCGGCTTGACCGGCACGTCGTCGAAGTGGGTCTTGCGCAGCAGGGTGCGCTTGCGCTCCTGGCACTCCTCGGCCCACTGGCTGCGATCCTTGAGCTTGCCCTCGGCCTTCCATTCCCTGGCGACCTCGACGAACAGCTCGAGGGCCGCCTTGGCGTCGGAAACGATGCCGTAGTCCGGGCCGAAGATGCGACCGATCTGGGTCGGCTCGATATCCACGTGGACGAACTTGCGGCCCTCGGTATAGGTCTCCAGCGTCCCGGTGTGACGGTTGGCCCAGCGGTTGCCGATGCCCATCACGAAGTCGGACTCGAGCATGGTCGCGTTGCCGTAGCGATGCGAGGTCTGCAGGCCCACCATGCCCGCCATCAGCGGATGGTCGTCGGGGATGGTGCCCCAGCCCATCAGGGTCGGGATGACCGGCACGCCGGTGAGCTCGGCGAACTCGGTGAGCAGGTCGCTGGCATCGGCGTTGATGATGCCGCCCCCGGCCACCAGCAGCGGCTTGTCGGCCTCGTTGAGCATGGCGATGGCCTTCTCGGCCTGGGCCCGGGTCGCGGCGGGCTTGTAGGCCGGCAGCGGTTCGTAGGTGTCGGGGTCGAACTCGATCTCGCTCATCTGCACGTCGATGGGCAGGTCGATCAGCACCGGGCCCGGGCGTGAGGAGCGCATGAGGTGGAAGGCCTGCTGGAAGGCGCGCGGCACCTGGGCCGCCTCCAGCACGGTGACGGCCCACTTGGTGACCGGGCCGGCGATGGCCTGGATGTCCACCGCCTGGAAGTCCTCCTTGTGCAGCTTGGCGCGGGGCGCCTGACCGGTGATGCAGAGGATGGGGATGGAGTCGGCACTGGCCGAGTAGAGGCCGGTGATCATGTCGGTGCCGGCGGGACCGGAGGTGCCGATGCACACCCCGATATTGCCGGCCTCGGTACGGGTATACCCCTCGGCCATGTGCGAGGCTCCCTCGACGTGGCGGGCCAGGACGTGGTCGATGCCACCGATCTTGCGCATGGCGGCATAGAAGGGGTTGATGGCGGCGCCGGGCACTCCGAAGGCGACATCGACGCCCTCCTTTCTGAGCACGTGAACGGCGGCCTCTGCGGCGGTCATGCGAGCCATGGGGATTCCTCCTGTAAGTGGCCTTGTTCTTGTGGAGAGTTGTTCTTGGAAAATATTTCTGTATACGAGACTAGGACCGCTCGGATGAGGCGTCAATGTTTACTGGAAAATATTTTCATAAAATTTCTTTGGCACAAAAAAACCCAAGCAATATCAATTGCCTGGGTTAGTTAGCCTGCGAAATTCTTGACCGATTGGTCAACTCGAGAGGCGTCAGCCATCCCTGTGTCCTGCGCGATGGGTCAGTTCAGGTCCAGCTCCACCTCCCCGATGCCGGTGAAGCCCTCATCACTGGCGCGGATCCGTACATTGATCATCTACACCAGCCGCTGTGCCGGCCGCAATGCGCTGTTCTCGGGTCACGGCTCAGAACCCCTTGGCCGCGCCACGGGGTCGGGCCGGCTGGGGCTTGTCGCACTTCAGGAAGCGCCCGTGCCCCGGCGCGGCGGTGGGCTCGCCGTCGCGGGACACCACCCGGCCGCGGCACAGGGCGAGCACCGGCCGGCCGGTAAGCTCGAGCCCTTCGTAGGGGGTGTAGTCCACGGCATGGTGCAGGGCCGCGTTGCGCACCGTCATGCGCGCCGCACTGTCCCAGAGCGTCAGGTCGGCATCGCTGCCGATGGCGATGGTGCCCTTGCGGGGATAGAGGCCATAGATCTTGGCCGGATTGGTGGCGGTCAGGGCCACGAAGCGAGTGGCATCGATGCGCTCCTTCACCACCCCCTCGGAGAACAGGATCGGCAGGCGCGTTTCCAGCCCCGGGATGCCGTTGGGGATATGGTGGAAGCCGGCCTCCTCGCCGTGCAGCTTCTTGCCCTGGGGATCGTCGTAGCGGAAGGGCGCATGGTCGGAGGAGAAGACCTGGAAGACGCCGCTCTCGAGCGCCTGCCACACCGCCGCCTGGGCACGCTCGTCCCGGGGCGGCGGGCTGCACACGCACTTGGCACCCGCGAAGCCCTCCTGATCGAGGTCGGCGGCGGTGAGCACCAGGTACTGGGGGCAGGTCTCGCCGTAGACGCGCAGGCCGCGGTTCTGGGCCCAGCGGATCTGTTCGATGGCCTCCGGGCCGGAGACGTGCACGATCAACAGCGGCACGTCGATCAGCTCGGCCAGTGAGATGGCGCGGTGGGTGGCCTCCCGCTCGGCGATCGCCGAATGCGCCTCGCCATGGTAGAAAGGCGCGGTCTTGCCCTGGGCCTCGAGCAGTTCGGTGAGATAGGCGATGCAGTCGGCGTTCTCGGCATGCACCATGACCATGCCCCCCTCGCGGCGGGCCATGGCCAGCACCTCGAGGACCTCCCGGTCATTGAGCTTGAGGTCGTCGTAGGTGAGGTAGATCTTGAAGGAGCTGTAGCCCTCCTCGATCAGCGCCGGCAACTCCTCCTTGAGCACCGTCTCGGTGGGGTCGGTGACGATCATGTGGAAGGCATAGTCGACGACGGCCTGTCCCTCGCTGCGCCGGTGGTAGTCCTCCACCGCCGCTCGCAGGCTCTGCCCCTTCTGCTGGGCGGCGAAGGGGATCACCGTGGTCGTCCCGCCGCAGGCCGCCGAGCGGGTGCCGGTGTGGAAGCCGTCGGCCATCACCGCGCCGTCGCCCAGCGGCTGGTCCAGGTGACAGTGGGCGTCGATGCCGCCGGGCATCACCCACAGGCCGTCGGCATCGATCACCTCATCGGCGCCCTCCAGGCCCTGGCCCAGGGCGACGATGCGCCCGTCCTTGATGCCGATGTCGGCGTGATAGCGGTCGACGGCGGTGATGATCAGGCCATTCTTGATCAGGGTATCGAAAGGGGTCATGGGAATGTCCTTGCAGTGGCGTGGGTGGTCAGCCCATGGCATTGGGCAGCCAGGCGGGGATCCTGGAACAGTTGCCCCCATCCCTCGACGAGAGCGGGATCGATGCCGGCCAGGGCGAGCGTCTTCCAGGCCGCCACGCTGACCGAGTCGTAGATGGGAATACCCAGCTCGCGCTCCAGCTCGGGCACGATGCCCGCGCCGCGCAGGTTGGTGCAGAGGATGGTGATCGCCTGGGGCTTCGCCCTGGCGACCTCGCGCACCATCCTGGCCAGGGTGACCTCGTCGTACTCGGAGAAGGAGAAGTTGCCGCGATCATTGAGGTGGCGCTCGGCGACCACCTCGATGCCCTCGGCCGCATAGTTGGCGACGATGGCCGCCTGGATATCGTCCAGGTAGGGCGTCACCAGGCCGAGCCGGGTGACGCCGGTACGCTCGAGTACCTCGTTGAGAGCCAGCACGCTGGTGGTGGCCGGCACCCCGGTCGCCACGGTGATGGCGTCACACAGTTGGCGGTCGACCTCGAAACCTAGCCAGCTCGCCGAGGTACCGTTCCAGGCGATCACGTCCATCCGCGCGTCGTTGAGCAGGGTGGCGGCCTCCAGCAGAGGAGTCGGATCGAACTGGGCCAGGGCATCGTCACTCAGCGAGATCTCCTTGACGGTGAAGCGCTGGAAATGGGCCGTGACCCGGGGGAAGAGTCCGTGCAGCAGGGCCGCGGTATAGGGCTCCAGCACGGTGTTGGAGGAGGGCGTCAGCATCCCGATCAGGGTACGTTCCATGGGCGTGATCCTTTGTTCTTATCGAATGAAATGTGTTGTGTTCAAAACACCTATCGCGAGATTGGCAGCACCGTTCGGGTATGAGGTCACAGCGGAAAGGTCACCCTGGCCTCGCCGAGACCGGGAAAGCGGGCGACGACCTCGCTCCCCGGTTCGACGAACGCCATGCCGGTCCAGGTACCGGTGGTGACGACATCCCCGCGGCGCACTCCCCTGCCCCGCGCCACCAGATGGTTGACCCACCAGGGCATCAGCTGGAAGGGGTCGCCCAGCGCATGACTGCCCACGCCTTCGGCCTGCAGCCCACCATTCACGAACAGCTGGCCGGCCAGCCGTGTCGGGGCCAGGTCCCGCCAGGCCCGGGTACCCGTACCCAGCACCAGACCCGCATTGATCTGGTTGTCGGCCAGTTTCCAGAGCTCGCCACAGGTCTCCCACTCCTGCAGGCGGGTATCCACCACCTCGATCGCCACGAGGACGTCGCCGATCGCCTCCGCCACCTCCTCGGCGGTGTAGGGAGACGCCCTGAGGGGCAGGTCGGCCTGAAAGCGATAGCACAGCTCGACTTCGACACCGCGCATATGCAGCCGATCGGCCGGCACGATCGCCGGCGAGGCCATCACGTCCTGGGCCAGGATCGGGGCCGCGATCGGCGTGGTATGCGCATCCGGGGCGCCGACTTTCCAGGCCGTAACTTCGCTTCGGGACAGTGCCGCGACGACCCGATCCTGAATCGCATAGGCGTCTTCCACGCAGCTGGGCGCCAGCTCGGCCGGCAAGCGCTCGACCCGTCGCCGGCTGCGATGGGCTTCGACCAGCAGGGCCGAAGCAGACGCGATATGGGACTCGATCAATGACATAGGTACCTACCATGTGAGAAAAGGGAATGGCCTCAGGCCGGTCAGCGTCCTGCCCAGGGGCGGTGCGCCTCGTACTGTGCCGCCAGCTCGAGCAACTGGGTGTCGGCCCCGAAGCGTCCCACCAGTTGGAAGCCGATCGGCAGGCCCTCCCGCGAGAGAGCCGAGGGGAGATTGATGGCCGGATGGCCACAGGCATTGACCCAGCCGGTATAGACCGCATGCCCGCGAGGCCCGACCTCCCGCCCGTCGATCCGTGTGGGATAGGGTATCGCGGCCGGCCAGGGCAGCGCCGCCGCCGAGGGCGTCATGATGATGTCAATATCGCCGTAGGCCTCGGTGACCTCGCGCCGGAAGGCGGCAATGTCTTCCAGCGCGCGCAGATAAGCCGGGGCGCCTACGGCCGCCCCGGCCTCGGCCATGGCGACGAAGCGCTTGGAGACCAGCTCCCTGGCCTCGGGGTAGCGCTCGAACAACGACGCCATCGCCACCTGCCCGAGCACCGGCCAGAACGCATTCACGAAATCCAGTCCGAACGGCAAGGCCCCTTCACTGACGTGGTGGCCCAGCTCGCTCAGCGCCCGGGCCGCTTCGGCGACGCTCTCGGCGATCTCGGGGTCGAGGGCATTGCCACCGACATCCGACACATACAGAATGCGCAGCCCCTCGGCGCTCTTCTCGGCCTGCCGCATCGCCGCCGCCGCACTCAGCGAGCGACGGTCCCGTGGGTCTTCCCCCGCCATCAGGTCGAACAGCAGGCGGGCATCCGCCACGCTGCGTGTAATCGGCCCGACCACCTCGAAATCGAGCAGCACCTGCGGCAGGCCATCGAGACGCGCCACCGCCCCTATCGAGGGCTTCAGCCCCACCAGCCCGGTATGCGATGCCGGTCGCCGGATCGACCCCCCGCCATCGGTGCCGATGGCCAGCGGCCCGAACCCCGCCGCCACCGCCGCCACGGCGCCACCGCTGGAACCACCGGGGGTGAGCTCCCGATTCCAGGGATTGCGGGTCACGCCGAACAGCGGATTATCGGTATAGCCCTCGAGGGTGAACTCCGGCACATTGGTCTTGCCGAGGATCACCAGCCCCGCCGCCCGCAGGCGCGCGACCGGCAGCTCGTCGTGGGCCGGCACGAAGTCCCGGAACAGCCGGGATCCCCAACTGGCCGGCAGCTCCCGCACCAGGAGGTTGTCCTTGACCGTCAGCGGCACCCCATCCAGCGGACTCAGCGGCGCCCCTGCCGCCCAGCGCCGGGCACTGGCCGCAGCATCCTCGTCGGCCTGTGGATTGGGCGTCACGATGGCGTTGAGGTCCGGGTTGAGCGCCTCGATGCGACGCTTCACCGCCCGCAGCACCGCCACCGGGTCGGTGTCGCCTCGGGCGAAGGCGGCACTCAATTGCGTTGCCGTCAGCGCACAGAGCGCATCGGGTTGAGCCAGAGGCTCGGCTTCATACGCCATGGGGCGCTCCATACCAGGGGTTGTCTTGGTGGCATGCGATTCGCCGGGAGTCATGACATCATCCCCGGCAGCCACAGGGCGATGGCCGGGAACGCCATCAGCAGCATCGTGAAGGCCAGCATCATCAGCATGTAAGGCAGTACGCCCCACATCACATCCTGGATCGAGCCCTTGTCCTTTCTCACGCTCTGCACCACGAAGAGGTTCATGCCCACCGGCGGCGTGATCATGCCCAACTCGCACATCAGCACGATGAACACCCCGAACCAGATCGGGTCGACGCCCAGGGCGGTGACGATCGGGTAGGTGATGGGAATGGTGACGACCTGCATCGACAGGACATCCATGAACATGCCGAGACAGAGATAGAACAGCACCAACACCAGCAGCAAGACAGTGGTGGAGAAGCCGAAGGAAGCGACCCAGGCCGTCAGCTCGTCGACCACCCCGGTCAGGCTGATGGTCAGGTTGAGCACGAAGGCCGCCGTGATGATCAGCAGAATCATCCCGGTGATCCTGGCGGTATGGACGAAGGTGTTCTTCATGAACTCCAGGCTCATCCGGCCGGAGCGCCAGGCGAAGTACAGCGCCGCCATCACGCCCAGGGCCGCCGACTCCGTCGCCGTCGCCAGACCGAGATAGATGCTGCCCATGACGATGCCGAAGATCACCAGCGGCGGCACCAGGTACACCGAGAGGCGGATCTTCTCCCCCAGGGAGACGACCTCCTCGCGCTTGCCCGACGGCCCCAGGTTGGTCACGGCGATATAGCCCATGAAGATCAGACTGAGCAGGATGCCCGGCAGCAGGCCGGCGATGAACAGCTTGCCGATGGAGTTGTTGGTCAGGGACCCATAGATCAGCATGTTGACGCTGGGCGGAATCAGGATCCCCAGGGTCCCGCCGGCGGCCAGGCTCCCCAGTGCCTGCTTCATGGAATAGTTGCGCTCGCTCAGCGACGGCAGGGCCACGGTACCGATGGTCGCTGCGGTGGCGACCGAGGAGCCCGAGGTGGCCGCGAACAGCGCCGAACAGCCGATGTTGGTATGCACCAGCCCGCCGGGCAGCCGCCCGAGCCAGGCCGCCATGGCCACGTACATGCGATCGGCGATGCCGCTGCGCAGCATCAGCTCGCCGAGCATGATGAACAACGGGATGGCAGTCAGGATGTTCTCGTTTTGCACGCTCCAGATGACGGCCCCCGTGGACTCCATGAAGGGCCAGCCGAAGACCGCCAGGCCGCCGATGACGCCCATGATGGCCATGGTCACGGCAATCGGCAGCCCCAGCAGCAGCAGCCCCAGCATGGCAATGAACGCCAGGAATACGACCGATATGCTCATGTCTCGCTCCTCTTCCTGGTCATGCCGGGTGCCGATTCGACGGACGGGTCGACCTCCGAGCCACTGTCATCGGCATGGGAGCGATGCTCGAAGTCTTCGACTTCCTCCTTCACTTCCTCGGTGATGCCGCGGGGATGGAACTCGTCGTTCAGGACAGCGTGACGTCGCGTCACCAGCAGGTAGGTGGCCCGCAGCGCGAAGCCGGTGGCGACCAGGGCGAAGATACAGAGGCTGGCGAACCAGACCCCCTGTGGATAGATCAGCGGCGTCGCCCAGGGGGTGGCCGCCGTACTGCCATAATCCAGCGTCTCGCCGATTACCTTGTAGGTCGTCCAGCAGAGTCCGACCGCGAAGATCGCCATCAGCACCGACGACAGCCAGTTCAACAGTGTCTGCATCTGCTGGGGAAACATTTCATGGAAGAGGTCGATGCGAATGTGGGTGCGGCCGAACAATGCCAGCGAGAAGGCCAGGGTGCCGCCCACGGCCAGGGCATAACCGCCCAGTTCGTCCGCCCCCTGCAGGGACATGTTGAAGAACTTGCGCAGCAGCGTCTCGAGGGAGACCAACGCGGAGAGCAGCAGGAAAACGCCCCCGAACAGCATGCTCGCAAGTGTCTCGACTCGTTTCATGGAGACACCTCATCAAGGTTGGGAAGTCGGTGCGGCCGCCGGAGGCCGGCAGCCGCCGGAGGGGCTTATTCCATGCCGACCGCTTCACCGAGCGCGTTCAACCAGTCCTCGGAACACTGCGGATTGGTCTTGTTGCAGACTTCGGCCCAGGTGGGATAGGAGATGTCTCGCATGCCGTTGTGCAGCAGCGCCAGATCCTTGTCGCTGACCGGCACCTCGACCAGGTCGAATTGGGTCCCGGTCTCGCAGGCCTCGCCGACATTGCAGCGCAGCGCATCCTCGTAGAGTTCTTCCGAATAGGCCCAGATCTCATCGACCAGCTCGTCGAAGGCCGCCTGCAGCGTGGCCTGCTGCTCGGACGTGAACTCGTTCCAGGTATCGAGATTGATGCCATAACCGTTGAGCGCCATCTGGAAGCCCAGCGGCAGGACATGGGTGGTGACTTCCGGCCAACCGGCGGAGTTCGCGGAGCTGGGGCCGGTGATCGCACAGTCCACCGTGCCCAATGCCAAGCTCTGGTGCACATCGCCGAAGCCCAGGGGCACCGGCGTCCCGCCGACCGACTCGACGAACTGGGCCAGGTTCTGGTCATAGACCCGCACCTTCAGGCCCTGCACGTCTTCCAGGCTGCCGATCGGGTGGTCGCAGAACAGCACCTGCGGACCGAAGGGCCAGACCCCCAGCAGCTTGGTGTTGAAGCGCTCCTGGAGACGCACATCCACCACCCCACTGAAGCGCTCGGCCACCTCACGCCCGGCATCATAGTCGGGATTCAGCCCCACCAGATCGAGCCCCAGGATCGTCGGCTCATCGCGCGAGACCTGGGACATGCGCAGCGACACCAGGTCGAACATCCCGGACTTCAGTACCCGCAGCTCCTCCACGTCCTTGATGCCGGTGGTATCCAACGGCTTGTAGTTGACCTCGATGGGAAGGCCGGTGGTCTCCTGCAGGGTCTCGAAGAACGGCTGCTCGATATTCTTCTGGATCAAGCCGGTGGCCAGGGGCTGGCCAATGACCCGGAGTGATACGATCTCCTCTGCCATCACCGAGGTAGTAGCGACACAGGTACCCAGCAACGCTGTCATTAGCGTCTTTTTCATGACATTGACTCCTTGTTTTTATACTCAAGCCATCGGGCCAATTGCCTTCAAGCCTTGCCACTCTGCGCAGCCGTCATCGTTGCCTCGCTGCGCAAACCGACTCATGCGATCCGCCGTTGTTCTCGAGCCTTTGCCTGATCGCCTTCGGCCTCCTCGGCCAGATACGCCATCGCCGCCTGCACCCCCCCCTGGCGATGGGGGATACCGGCACACGCCAGGCCCATTTCGACACCCGCGAGGGTCCCCATCAGGGAGAGATCATTGAAGTCGCCCAGGTGGCCGATGCGGAATACGCGGCCCTGGAGCTTGCTGAGCCCGGCACCCAGTGACATGTCGAACTTGTCCAGGATCACCTGGCGCAATTTGTCGGCATTTTCCCCCTCGGGCACCAGCACCGCGGTCAGGCTGCTGCTGAACTCCCGCTCATCGGCACACAGCAGTTCCAGGCCCCAGGCACGCACGGCCCGGCGGGTCGCCTCGGCGTGTCGATCATGCCGGGCAAAGACGTTCTCGAGTCCTTCCTCCAGCAGCAGGTCGAGGGCCTTGTCCAGGCCATACAGCAGATTGGTCGCAGGGGTATAGGGAAAGAAACCGTTGGCGTTGGGCCCCAGCATGTCGTCCCAGCACCAGTAGGCTTTCGGCAACCTCGCCTCCCGGGCAGCCACCAGCGCCTTCTGACTGATCGCATTGAAGCTGAGACCCGGCGGTAGCATCAGCCCCTTTTGAGAGCCGGCAATCGTCACATCGACGCCCCATTCGTCATGACGGTAGTCGATGGAACCCAGCGAGGAGATCGTGTCGACCATCAGCAAGGCCGGATGGGAGATCCGATCGATCGCCTCACGCACCTCGGCAATACGGCTGGTGACGCCCGTGGAGGTCTCGTTGTGCACCACACAGACCGCCTTGATGCGGTGTTCCTCATCCTCGGCAAGGCACCGTGCGATGGCCTCGGGATCGGCACCATGCCGCCAGTCGCCGGGCAAGAGCTCGGGGTCCAGCCCCAGACGCTTGGCCAGCTGGTACCAGAGGGCCGCGAAGTGACCCGTCTCGCTCATCAGTACCCTGTCGCCGGGCGAGAGGGTGTTGACCAGCGCTGCCTCCCAGGCGCCGGTGCCGGAAGCGGGATAGATGATGACCGGCTGCTCGGTCTTGAATACGGCACGCACCTTGTCGAGCACTCGCTCCCCCAGCTCGGCGAAGGTCGGGCCACGATGATCGATGGTGGGAAGATCCATCGCCCTCAGCACGGCATCGGGCACGTTGGTCGGACCGGGAATCTGCAGGAAATGACGACCACTCCGATATGACATTCTCTAGCTCCTTGTTTGTTGTGTGCTGTTCGGTGATTCGCCTGCCACACGGTCAGGATTGCCGGGCGACGACGAGTCCTCTCACGGCGGGGAATACCGACCGCCAGGGGGCCATGACCGGGTCATGGGGCGTAGAAGTCGATCGGGAAGAAGCGAATTCTCATCAGCGCGATCCTTGTTTTTATCGTATTCTGAATATTGAATTCAAAATACACGATGTCAAGCGTTGCACAATCTGGAGATTTTGCAAGTAGACTTTCCCGGACCGCCCCAGGAGGAGACCCGCATGTTCGACACCCCGACCGACGACCGCGCCCCGCTGCGTCGCCTCTCGCTCTACGAAGTGGTGGCCGAGCGGCTGCGTACCATGGTGTTGGAGGGAGAACTGTCCCCGGGCAGCCGCATCTCCGAGAAGCAGCTCTGCGAGGCCTTCGAGGTTTCCCGCACGCCATTGCGGGAGGCACTCAAGGTGCTGGCCAACGAGGGGATCATCGAGCTGTTGCCCAATCGTGGGGCTCGAGTCACCGAGGTGGAGCCTCGCGAGGTTCATGACCTCTTCGAAGTGATGGCGGCGCTGGAGGGCTTGTCCGGCCGGCTACTGGCCAGCCGCGCCAGCGACGCCGAGATCGATGAGATTCGCACTCTGCATGAACGCATGGTGGCGTACTACCGGCGCCAGGAGCGTCGCGAGTACTTCCGGCTCAATCAGCGCATCCACCGCCGCCTCACCGAGATCGCCGGCAACCGGGTGCTGCTCGAGCAGCAAGAACAGCTGAACCTGAAGATCACCCGTGCCCGCTATGCCGCCAACCTGCAGTTGGGCCGCTGGGACGAATCCATGCGCGAGCACGAGACGATCCTGGCGGCCCTGGAGGCTCGCGATACCGAGGCCCTCGCCACTGCCATGGCGGAGCATATGCGCCACACCGGCGCCGCTGTGCTGGAGGGGCTGGACGGTGCCTAGCCTCGCTCCCAGGAAGCTCTCACTTCCGCAAACGTCATTATGGCAAAATATAAGTCATTGATATAAATAGAATAATAAAAAAACAGTATTCTGTATTTTGTATTTCAAAGAGAGCTGTCCTATGGTGAATCCAGGCCGCCCGACACGGGTGGTGAGCTTCCCAACCAGCCAAGGACCTCCCATGACAACAACAAATCGTCTTGCCCATCGCTCCGCCGCCCTGCTGCTGGCCCTGGGCCTCGGCACACCGCTGCTGGCCGGTGCCGAGACCCTGCGCTTCGGCGGCAACTTCACCGATGACCACTCCAGCAGCCGCGCCATGGAGATCTTCCGCGACGCCCTGGCCGAGCGCACCGACGGCGACCTGACCGCCCAGCTGTTCCCCAACATGCAACTGGGCGGCGCCGGCGAGAACGTCGACCAGGTTGCCTCCGGCGCCATCGCCGGCACCTGGATCGGCATCTCCTACCTGTCGCGCACCGTCCCCGAGCTGGAGGCCCTGAGCCTGCCCTTCGCCTTCGATAGCCGCGAGGATGCCTTCGCGCTGATCGATGGCGAGGTGGGCGAGCTGCTCGACGAGAAGCTGGCCGAACGTGGTTTCACCGCCCTGGGCTACATGGAGCTGGGCTTTCGCCACGCGACCAACAACGAACGCCCCCTCGAGACCCTCGACGACTTCCAGGACCTCAAGATCCGCCTGCAGCCCAACCAGACCCACCTGGACACCTTCCGCGCCATCGGCGCCAATCCGGTCTCCATGGACATCAACGAGGTCTACGGCGCCCTGCAGCAGGGGGTGCTGGACGGCCAGGAGAACCCCTACAGCATCATCAGCACCAAGCGCCTCGACGAGGTGCAGGCCCACCTCTCCGATAGCGGCCACTTCTACGACTTCATCGTGGTGGCGGCCAACCGCGATGCCTTCAATCGCCTGAGCGATGACGAGCAGCAGGCGGTGCGCGAGGCCATGGCCGAGGCGGTGGCCTGGCAGCGGCAGACTGCCGCCGAGGAGGACGAGGCCGCCCGCCAGGAACTGATCGAGCGCGGCATGCAGTTCACCCCCATCAGCGACGAGACCCGCGCCGCCCTGCGCGAGGCCAGCCAGGACGTGGTGGATGACCTGCGCGACAAGATCGGCGCCGAGATCGTCGATCGGGTGCTCGAGGAGCTGGCGTCATGACACCCGCCTGGCACCGGCTGGAGGCGCACGCCTCCAGCCCGGGCAAGCGCCACTTCCTGCATGGCCTGGCGCTGCTCGACCGGACTTCCTATTACGCCATCCTGGTGGCCATGGGCGTGATGACCACCCTGGTCTCGGCCCAGGTGTTCGCCCGCTACGTGATGGGCACCTCCATCGACTCCGCCGACGAGCTCTCCCGGCTGTTCTTCGTCTGGGCGATCTTCCTGGCCATTCCCCACGGCATCAAGGTGGGCATCCATGTGGGCATCGACGCCCTGGTGACCCACTTCCCCGCGGCGCTGCAGCGGGGCCTGGCGCGGCTGATGGCCTGGATCGGCGCCGCCATGATGGCCGCGCTGTTCTGGATCAGCCTGGGCGCGGTGGCCGACAAGTGGCAGGAGCTGATGCCCACCCTGCCGATCACCGCCGCCGTCTTCTATATCGCCGTGCTGGCCTGTGCCGGCCATAGCTGCCTGCACCTGATCGCCCAGGCCCTCGGCCTGGAGCCACTGCCCAGCGCGCCCGACCGCCGTGGAGGAACCCCCTCATGACTCCGGCCATCATCTTTACCTTCCTGGGCTTCGCCCTGCTGCGCATGCCCCTGGCCTTCGCCCTGGGCCTGGCCTCCCTGGTCGGCCTCCATGTCGGCGGCATGGACTTCTCGGTGCTGCCCCAGCGCATGATGCACTCGGTCAACAGCTTCCCGCTGATGGCCATCCCGCTATTCATGCTGGCCGGCGAACTGATGGTCGCCGCCGGCATCCTGCAGCGCCTGGTGGACTTCGCCAACTCGCTGATCGGTCGCGTGCATGGCGGCCTGGCCCATGTGGCGATCGTCGCCGGCATGGTGCTGGCGGCGGTGAGTGGCGCGGCCGTGGCCAGCGCCAGCGCCCTGGGCAGCTCCCTGGTGCCCTCCATGCGCCAGCAGTACGGCACCGGCTACAGCAGCGCCGTGGTGGCCTCCGCCGCCAACCTGGGCGCGATCATCCCGCCCAGCAACGCCATGATCGTCTACGCCCTGATGGCGGGATCCAGCGTCTCGGTGGGTGGGCTGTTCATGGCGGGGGTGATCCCCGGCATCATCCTCGCCCTGGGCTTCATGGGGCTGGCCAGCTTCATCGCCATGCGCCGCCGCTACCCGCTGGGCGCCGAGGGGGTGATCGGCCTCAGGCATGTGCTGGTGCAGACCTGGCGCGCCCTGCCGATCCTCCTGATGCCCATCGTGGTGGTGGGCGGCATCGTCGCCGGCGCCTTTACCCCCACCGAGGGGGCCGCCATCGCCGTGGTCTATGCGCTGCTGATCGGCTTCTTCGTGACCCGCAAGCTGCGCCTGGCCGACCTGCCCAAGGCGATGTTCAATGCCGCCGTGACCGCCGCCATGGTCGGCGCCCTGATCGCCTTCGCCTCCACCATGACCTTCGCCTTCACCATCGACCTGATCCCCATGCAACTGACCCAGTGGCTGCAGGACTTCACCCAGGACCCGCTGGTGTTCCTGTTGCTGGTGATGGCGCTGCTGATCGGGGTCGGCATGTTCATCGAGTCGAATGCCGCCTACATCATGCTGGTGCCGCTGCTGGCGCCCATCGCCCTGGCCTACGGCATCGACCCGCTGCTGTTCGGCTTCCTGTTCGTGATGAACCTGGTGGTGGGGATGATGACGCCGCCGGTGGGGGTGCTGCTGTTCGTGATGTGCGGCATCTCCAAGATCAGCCTCAACGAGCTGATGAAGAGCGCCTGGCCGTTCATCGCCTTCCAGTACGCGGTACTGATCGCCTGCATCGCCTTCCCCGGCATCGTCACCTGGCTGCCCCGGGCCCTGGGCTACTGATTGCCTCTTCCCCCGGCCCCACTCGGACGGGTGCCGGAGGCTCTTTCTTCCCTCGCCGTGGGTCCGCCCATGGCGGGAAATAACAAGCGAGCACGCCATGAAACTGCTGGTCATCAACCCCAATATCTCCACCGACGTCACCGCCCTGATCGAGCGCGAGGCGCGGCGCAGCACCCGCCCCGGCACCGAGCTGAGCATGGCCACCGCGCCCTTCGGCGTGGCCTATATCGAGACCCGCGCCGAGGCCCAGATCGGCGGCTATGCCGCCATGCAGGTGGCCGCCGAGCGCTACGCCGGGCATGACGCCGTGGTGGTGGCGGCCTTCGGCGACCCGGGGCTGACCGCCCTGCGCGAGATCCTGCCGATCCCGGTGGTGGGCATGACCGAGGCGGCCCTGGTCAGCGCCTGCCAGCAGGGCAGCCGCTTCTCGGTGATCGCCATCTCCCAGCGCATCCAGGCCTGGTATCGGGAGACCATTGCCGGCTACGGCTTCGCCGACCGCCTGGCCAGCATCCGTGCCCTGGACGAGCCCCTGGCGCACATCGGCCGGGTCCAGGAGGATCAGGGCGAGCGCCTGGTGGCCCTGGCCGAGCGGGCGGTAGCCGACGATGGCGCCGACGTGCTGATTCTCGCCGGCGCGCCCCTGGCCGGGCTGGCCCGAAGTGTCGCCGAACGCCTGCCGGTGCCGGCCCTGGATGGCGTCACCTGCGCTCTGCACCAGGCCCAGGCGATGGTCAACCTGGCGACCACGCCCCCCACCGCCGGCAGCTTCGCCGCGCCCCCCACCAAGGGTTGTCACGGGCTGAGTGAGGCGTTGACACGCCTGGTTGGTCGTCAGCCTCTGGTGTCCCAGAATGCCTGAGCCCCCGGCCCGCCACCTGCGGCGGGCCCTGTGTTTCCCCTCGGAGCCGTGGTCAGGCTCGGCCGCCGGGCCTTCGGCCGGCAGACTTTCCACCCCGCAGCGGCGCGCCGTATACTGAATGGATACAGGTCCACGGGGCGTCTCTCCGGCTGACCGATGGAGGCCACGCGCATGACGACGGACAGCAATGCCTTGCTCGCATCCGACACCACCGCACCGACACCGAACCGACACCGCATCCAGACCACCTCGCTGGCCCAGGAGGCCTACCGGGTGCTCCAGCGGATGATCGTCCATGGTGAACTGGCCCCTGGCGAGCGCATCGTCGAGCCGGTGCTGTGCGAGCAGTTGGGCATATCCCGCACGCCGCTTCGCGAGGCCTTGCGCATGCTGGCCACCGAGGGGCTGGTGACCATGCGTCGCAATCGCAACGCCGTCGTCACCCGTATCGATGCCAGCGAACTCGAGCATCTCTTCGAAGTCGAGGCGGGCATCGAGAGTCTGGCCGCCGGCCTGGCGGCAAGTCGTATGACCAACACCGAACTCAAGCGTCTGGAGGCCCTGCAGGAACGCCTCGAGCGCCTGCTGGCCAAGGGCGACCGTAACGCCTATTTCGAGCTCAATCAGCGCATCCACGGACTGATCGTCGCCGGCGCCAAGAATCCCGTGCTGGAGGAGACCCATCGCAGCCTGCTGGGCCGCCTGGAGCGGGCCCGCTACCTGGCCCTCGACCGCCTGGGCCGGTGGCAGGAGTCCACCGAGGAGCACCGCGAGATCCTCGAGGCACTCAAGGCTCGGGACGGCGAACGCGCCAGGCGCCTGCTGGCCGACCATGTCCAGCACACCGGCGATGCCATCGCGACCCTCAATCGCCCCTACCCCTGATGCTGGAAAACGACGGGGCCTACATCCGGAGGGCCCGTCGTCGACGTCAGCACCCTCCACTCACGCCAGGCTCACCCGCACCGCCAGCGGATACTCGTCGCAATTGTTGCCCTCACCGCCGCGATCGACCACCAGGAACTCGCCTTCGCGCTCCAGCACCGACTGGATGGCATGCCAGGTGCCGGCCCGGTAGTTGACGCCCTGGCGGCCGTCGGTGACGAAGGCGCGCACCTCCGCCGGGTCGATGCTATCTCCCGGCGGTGCCACCACGATCACGAAGCGCTCTTCGTGCAGCGGCATAAAGGCCTGGCTACCCAGGGGGTGCCGCTCGAGGAAATCGAGTTCCAGCGGCAGCTCGACGGGCTGGCTGACGAAGATGCTGAGCAGCGCCCGCGCCTCCCCGCCCAGCGTCTCCACCCTGGCCAGATCGTGATAGCGCCGGGTGCGCCCGGCGTTGATGTGAAAGTAATCGGCAGTGCGCGTGTCGATGACGTCGCCGAACGGCGCGAAGGCCTCAGGCGTCAGCGGTGCGGCTTTCAGTTCCAGCATGACTGTCTCCTACAGCAGATTCAGTATTCGCCCGGGCTGTCTGGTATCCATGGCGGCGCCGCTAGCGAGAGGCGCCGGGGACAGGGTGGAGAGGGGGTCCTACGCCAGGGATGGCGTAGGTAGCGCCCAGGGAGGGGTTCACAGCGCCCCCTCGAAACCCTGTCGCCGGATCAGCCTCGAGTGGCGATGCTACTGCAACGGGTCAGCTCCGTTTCAACGAGCACCCAAGCGCAATGCCGCATGGCGATTGACGTCCTTGTAGAGCAGATAGCGGAACGGCCCCGGCCCGCCGGCGTAGCAGGCCTGGGGGCAGAAGGCGCGTAGCCACATGAAGTCGCCGGCCTCGACCTCGACCCAGTCCTGGTTGAGGTGGTAGACCGCCTTGCCCTCGAGCACGTAGAGGCCGTGCTCCATGACGTGGGTCTCGTCGAAGGGGATCACCGCGCCGGGCTGGAAGGTGACGATGTTGACGTGCATGTCGTGGCGCACGTCCTCGGGATCGACGAAACGGGTGGTGGCCCAACGACCTTCGGTACCGGGCATCGGGTTGGGTTCGAGATCGTTCTCGTTGACCACGAAGGCCTCCGGCACCTCGATGCCGTCCACGGCTTCGTAGGCCTTGCGCACCCAGTGGAAGCGCACCGCTGAGTCCGCCTCGTTGCGCACCCGCCAGTCGCTGCCCGGCGGGATGAAGGCGTAACCGCCCGGGGTCATGCGATAGCGTTCGCCGGCAAGGGTCAGGGTCAGCTCGCCCTCCACCACGAACAGCACCCCCTCGGCGGCGGGGTCGAGCTCGGGTCGGTCGCTGCCGCCCCCCGGGGAGACCTCCATGATGTACTGGGAGAAGGTCTCGGCGAAGCCGGAGAGCGGGCGTGCCAGTACCCATAGCCGGGTAGCGTCCCAGAACGGCAGGTTGCTGGTGACGATGTCGCCGAATACCCCCTTGGGAATGACGGCGTAGGCCTCGGTGAATACCGCCCGGTCCGAGAGCAGCTGGGTCTGGGGCGGATGCCCCCCGGTGGGAGCGTAGTAGTTTCTTGTCGTCATGATGCCCTCCTTCATATGCACCTCTGACCTTACGACAGGCCAAAAAAACCGTAGTGATCCTACTTGTGAAACTAACGTCTCAAGAGTACGGTGTCTAGAAACTTTCGTTTCATGCGTAAGCCAGAATCGAGTCCAGCCATGAATCCTCGACGCTTATCCGGGGCAGTGACGTGGTCCGGAGCAGGAACCACCAGCAGCGGGGCCAGCCTCTCAGGGCGACGACAGTTCGTCGAGCCGGTCGTAGAGCTCGCTCACCGCATCGATGCGGGCGCGCCCCTGGGCGAGCCGGTGGTGCAGTACCCCGTTGGCCAGCAGGCTGATCAGGCTCATGGCACTGGCATAGCTGTCGAAGGCGGAGACGCTGTCGATCGGGCATTCCATCCACCAGTCCACCTGCTCGGCGTAGCCACCGGCCGTGGCGTCGGCGATCAGCAGCACACGGCACGGCATCGACGCCAGCTCCTGCACCAGGGCATCGAACCCGCTCGGGCGGCGACGAAAGCCGAACAGCACGACCAGGTCGTCTTCGCCCAGCCCCACCAGTTCCTCGGCCAGCGACTGGTTGGGCTCGGGGGCGAGGCTGACCCCGTCGCGCGCCTGGATCAGCTGCTGTCGAAAGTGGATAGCCAGCGGGTAGCTGTTGCGAAAGCCGACGAGCACCACCCGGCGCGCGCTGTCCAACCTCGCCACGACGGCCTCGAAGGTCTGCGGCTCGATGCCCTCCAGGGCGCTGCGCAGGTTCTGCCGCTCACGCTCGTGGTGGCGCTTGAAACGCTCCCCGTTGCCCGCCACGGCCTCGGGGTCGGTGACCAGCGGCACGCCCTGGCTGCGCAACTCGCGCGCATGGCGCTTCACGGCCTGGAAACTCTCGAACCCGAGACGCTTGAACAGGCGGCTGACCGTGGACTTGGAGACGCCCGTCAAGCGGGAGAGGTCGGCGGCACTGTAGACCGCCAGGTCATCGAAGTGGTCGAGGATGAAGGCCGCCACCCGCTGCTCCTGGGCGGTCAGGTCGGGATACTGCGTCGAGATGCGCTGGCCGATGTGCGGCCTCATGCCGGTCTGTTGCGTCCGCAAGAAAAACTCTCCCACTGTTCCGGGCGCCGGGGAAAGATCGCCCCGTCAAGCGCCACTCGTATCACCAGGCCAGTCGCCGACCGCCCTTGCCGGAATCCCCATCGGCGGATGGCCGCCCCAGGCAACTTCCCCCCGGCCTCGATCCTTCCTGCGGCGCCAACCGCGGCCGGGGCGCTTCGGCGCCGCTCCACTATAGCGACACCGCCAACAACAACGCGAGGCACACCATGTCCCAATCCCCCGACACCACCCAGACCACCAGCGCCAAGCGGCGCCACTGGCAGATCCCGCATATCTACGTCATCCTGTTCGTCTTCATCGCCATCGCGGCGGTGGCGACCCACTTCGTGCCGGCCGGCGAGTTCGAGCGGATCCCCGGCCCCAATGGACGCATCACCATCGATGCCGAGTCCTTCCAGTTCGTCGAGCCCAACCCGACCGGCATCGTCGACTTCATGCTGGCGATACCCAATGGCCTGATGAGCGCCGGCGAGGTGGTGTTCTTCACCTTCATGATCGGCGGCATGTTCATGGTGCTGCGGCGCACCGGCATCATCGAGATCGGCGTCGACAAGCTCAGCCGCCAGTTTGCCGGCCGAAGCCTGCTGATGATCCCGGTGCTGATGACGGTGTTCGCCGTGGTCGCCACCATCATCGGTACCCAGGAGCTGGCGCTGGTCTATGTGCCCGTCATCCTGCCGCTGATGATCGCCCTGCGCTTCGACTCGGTGACCGCCGCCGCCGTGGCACTGTGCGCCACCACCGCGGGCTTCACCACCGGCATCCTCAACCCGATCAATACCGGGCTCGGCCAGCAACTCTCCAACCTGCCCCTCTACTCCGGCTTCGGCCTGCGCGCCGCCGCCTTCGTGGTCGTGCTCGGCGCCGGCATCTACTTCGTCATGCGCTATGCCCGCAGGGTCCAGGCCAGCCCCGAGCTGAGCCTGATGGCCGGAGACGCTGACGAGGCCGAGAAGCGCGCGCTCTACCAGCATGCCAGCGACGAAGGCGCCCTGCTGGCCAATGGCCGCCAGAAGCTGGCCGCGATCGCCACCTTCGCCTTCTTCGGCCTGCTGGTCTACGGCGTGCTGCGCCAGGGCTGGTTCATGATGGAGATGGCCGGCCTGTTCATCGTCATGGGCATCGTCGTCGGCCTGATCGCCGGGCTGACCACCGATAGCATCTGCGAGGCCTTCAACAAGGGCTTCCGCGACGTGCTGGTCGGCGCCATGATCGCCGGGGTGGCCCGCGGCGTGGCCGTGGTGCTCGAGGATGGCCAGATCATGGATACCCTCGTCTTCGGCCTCGGCAATCTGGTCGGTGAGCTGCCCACCCTGCTGTCGGCCATCGGCATGTACTTCGCCCAGCTTGCCTTCAACTTCGTGGTGCCCTCCGGCAGCGGCCAGGCGCTGGTGACCATGCCGATCATGGCGCCGCTGTCCGACATCATCGGCGTGACTCGCCAGACCGCGGTGCTGGCCTACCAGCTCGGCGACGGCATGGGCAACATCCTGTACCCCACCTCCGGCTACTTCATGGCCACCCTGGCCATCGCCGGGGTGCCCTGGCAGAAGTGGGTGAAGTTCTTCTTCCCGCTGTTCTGCGTCTGGGTACTGATCGCCCTGGGCTTCCTGGCCTTCGCCCAGGCCACCCAGTGGGTCGGCTGATCGCCTGACCCTCGACCCCGCAGCCAGCCACCAGGCCCCGCCCGGCATTGCCGGGCGGGGCCTGCTCGTCTTCCAGGGCGATATCATTCCCTGAGCCTCAGCGTGCCGGCGCCGGGTGGTGTTCGGCCCAGTGGCGGGCGATGTCCACACGGCGGGTCACCCAGACCCGGTCGTGGGCCTCGATGTGGTCGAGGAAGCGCTGCAGGGCGCGGAAGCGGCCCGGGCGGCCGATGAGCCGGCAGTGCAGGCCCACGGAGAGCATCTTCGGCGCCTCCTCGCCTTCGGCATAGAGCACATCGAAGGCGTCGCGCAGGTAGGTGAAGAAGTGATCCGCGGTGTTGAAGCCCTGGGGGGCGGCGAAGCGCATGTCGTTGCTGTCGAGGGTGTAGGGCACCACCAGGTGGTCGTGCTCGCCCCCCTGGCTGTCCGTTTCCCGGGTCCAGAACGGCAGGTCGTCGCCGTAGTAGTCGCTGTCGTAGAGGAAGCCTCCCTCGTCGAGCACCAGGCGTCGGGTATTGGGGCTGTCGCGGCCGGTGTACCAGCCCAGCGGTTTCTCGCCGTAGAGGCGCTGGAAGATCGCCATGGCACGCTGCAGGTGCTCGCGCTCGACGTGCTCCGGTACCTCCTGGTAATGGATCCAGCGGTAGCCATGGCAGGCGATCTCGTGCCCCAGTTCCTTGAAGGCGTGAGCCACCTCGGGATGACGCTCCAGGGCCATGGCCACCCCGAACACGGTCAGCGGCAGGCCACGGCGCTCGAATTCCCGCAGGATACGCCACACCCCGGCCCGCGAGCCGTACTCGTAGATCGACTCCATGCTCAGGTGTCGATCGGGAAACGCCGGAGCGCCGATGATCTCGGAGAGGAACTGCTCGGAGCCGGCGTCACCGTGCAGCACACAATTCTCGCCGCCCTCCTCGTAGTTGAGCACGAACTGCACGGCGATCCTCGCCCTGCCCGGCCAGTTGGCATGGGGCGGCGTGCGGCCATAGCCGACCAGGTCACGGGGATAGTCTGAAGAAGCAGGCTGGGTCATGGCGAAATTTCCTGATTGTTATGGGCACCCGACTTGAGCGTTCAGTGCGACACCGCGTGGACGGCTGCCTGGTGCATCACCAGGTGTCGGCACAGCCACTCTCGGGGTACCACCACCCACCGCACTGGCGCACTAGGGTAGCGGGCAAGGAATTTATGTATACAAGAAAAAGATAGGGTGTGTTCAATGCGACTGCAACCCCCTTTCTGACTTTTCCTGCCATCGGTGCCCGGGGATGACGTTCCAGAGACGATACGAGCCCGTCGGGACTCCGTCGGAGCAAGACAGCGCAAAGTGTATACAATCAAGCAGAGAAGATGTCGACAAGAAAAGAGCCAGATCAGGCTAGCGACCATCGTCTAGTAGGTCGCCCCGGCCGAAAGGATCTCAAAACACACCACAACCCTCTGTTTCCAAAAAGATATTCTCTCTCCTGGCGAGTCTCGCGCCACGACTTGCGGATAAAACAAAAGCCATCTATTTTGTGTACAAAGACATTTTACGTTGTTCACAAGACATACAAGAGAGCCAACGCCATGCATATCCGCGTCATCAACCCCAACACCACCGCCGGCATGACGGCGACGATCGGCGAGGCGGCACGCCGCATCGCCGCGCCGGGCACCCATATCTCGGCGACCCAGCCCGACGCCGGGCCGGTTTCCATCGAGAGCCACTTCGACGAGGCGATCAGCGCCGTGGGCGTCCTCGAGGAGGTGCTGGCCGGCGAGCGCGAGGGCGCCGATGCCTATGTGATCGCCTGCTTCGGCGATCCGGGGCTGATGGCGGCCCGCGAGCTGACCCGGGCGCCGGTGATCGGCATCGCCGAGGCCGCCTTCCACATGGCCAGCCTGATCAGCACCCGTTTCTCCATTGTCACCACCCTGGGGCGTACCGGCATCATCGCCGAGCACCTGCTCGAGCAGTACGGCTTCCGTCACCACTGTCGCCGAGTACGGGCTGCGGAGATCCCGGTGCTGGACCTGGAAGAGGACGGCGACGCCGCACTCAGCCGCCTCATCGGCGAATGCCGACGGGCCCGTGACGTGGACGGTATCGGCGCCATCGTGCTGGGCTGTGGCGGCATGGCCGATCTCACCGACGAGATCGCCCGGGAAGTGGGCCTGCCGGTAGTCGAGGGCGTCACCGCCGCGGTGAAACTGACCGAGGCGCTGGTGGGACTGGGACTCGGCACCAGCAAGCATGGCGACCTGGCCTTCCCGCGTCCCAAGGCCTTCACCGGGCGCTTCGCCTACCTTTCGGAGCTGACTCCACTGCGTTGACCGGACAACGCACCACCACGACACAACGACAAACCGAAGCCACAGAGCACGCCGCAAGCATCCCCAGCCGGGCCGTCGCCCGCCGGGGCATAACCACAACATCGAGCAACGACTTGCGAGGACAACATCATGAGCCATCCCAACCCGCAACCCACGACGGCAGACACCGATCTGCCGATATCCGGCGGAGCCGTCGCCCATGACGGCACCAAGGCCCCCGGGGACGAGTCACTCGCTCCCCAGCAGACCCGCATCATGGGCCGGGCCTCCTACTTCCTGGCCTGGTTCGGTGGCTGTGTCTCGATCGGCACCTTCGCCATGGGCTCCAGCGTGGTCGGCACGCTGAACCTTATCCAGGCGACCCTGGCCATCGCCATCGGCTGCTTCGTGATCGGCATCGCGCTCGCCATCAATGGTGCCGCCGGCTACAAGTACGGCATCCCCTTCATGGTCCAGGCGCGCAGTGCCTTCGGCTTCTCCGGTACCCGCATCCCGGGACTGGTACGCGCCGTGCCGGCCATCGTCTGGTACGGTTTCCAGAGCTGGATCGGTGCCGGCGCCCTGAACATGGTCTCGGCGACGCTGTTCGGCTTCGACAACCTGGTGTTCTACTTCATCACCTTCCAGTTCCTGCAGATCGGCCTGTCGGTGATGGGCTTCCAGGGCATCAAGTGGCTGGAGAACATCGGCAGCGCCTTCATCCTCGCCTCGCTGACCTACATGTTCTATGCCACGGTGCAGCGCTACGGCGACGAGCTGTCGGCCAACCTGCTGACCATGGAAGGCTCCTGGGGCCTGCCCTTCTGGGGCGCCACCATGCTGTTCCTGGGTATCTACAGCACCATGATGCTCAACGTCAGCGACTACTCCCGTGAGCACAAGCACGGCACCGGACCGGGCATCCTGACCACCATCTACGCCATGTCCATCCTGCCCTGCACCCTGTTCATGGGCCTGATCGGTTTCATGGTCTCCGAGGCCACCGGCACCGCCGACCCCATCCAGGTGTTCGCCAACGCGGTGGACAACACCCCGCTGCTGATGACCACCCTGCTGTTCATCGCCTTCGCCCAGGTCACCACCAACGTGCTCAACAACGTGGTGCCGCCGACCTACGTGCTGATGGACGTGTTCAAGATGAAGTTCCCGATCGCCACCGTGATCGTCGGCCTGCTGGCCTTCGCCACCTTCCCCTGGAAGCTGGTGCAGCCCGAGTCCGCCGCCGGCCTGCAGCTCTTCGTGCAGACCTACTCGGCCTTCCTCGGTCCGATCTTCGCCATCCTGGTGGTCGACTACTACATCATTCGTCGCCGTACCCTGGATCTCGGCAAGCTGTATGACGAGGCCGGCCCCTACCAGGGCGTCAACTACGCCGCCCTGATCGCCACCCTGGTGGGCATCGCCGCCGCCCTGAGCTTCTCCGCGGTCTCCTGGTACGCCAGCCTGATCCCGGCCGGCCTCACCTACTACCTGCTGATGAAGCACTGGGCCCCCTGCCAGCGCTTCCGTCAGTGATCCTCTGCCCCGTCCGGCAGCCGCCGGGCGGGGGCTATCACCACCCCCATAACCATAACGGTGATGACGATGAAAGAGAGTGATCTGGACATCCAGACCATCGACCCGACCCTGTACAACGAGGACCTGGCCCCGCTCAAGCACAAGGACCGCAACTGGGGCGCCTTCGAGATCTTCAACGTCTGGTCCAACGACATCCAGAGCCTGTTCGGCTATACCCTGGCGGCCTCGCTGTTCCTCTCATATGGACTAAACGGCTGGGCGGTGATGGCGGCGATCATCCTGGCCGGGGTGATCGTGATGTTCCTGGTCAACCTGACCGGCAAGCCCAGCGTCAAGTACGGCATCCCCTTCCCGGTGATGATCCGCGCCAGCATGGGGGTGCGCGGCGCCAACCTGCCGGCCCTGCTGCGGGCGATCATCGGCATCTTCTGGTACGGGGTCCAGACCTACTTCGCCTCCACCGCGGTGGCGCTGCTGATCACCGCCTTCGTGGGTGCCGGCGACGGTACGACCTTCCTCGGCCTGTCGGGCGTGGCCTGGGTGTCGTTCGTGATCGTGTGGCTGTTCCAGATCGCGATCTTCTGGCAGGGCATCGACCGCAT
>NZ_JASCQN010000056.1:0-32560 GCF_030010475.1 Halomonas kalidii
TCGTGTGGCTGTTCCAGATCGCGATCTTCTGGCAGGGCATCGACCGCATCAAGCACTTCCTCAACTGGGCCGGCCCGCTGGTCTACGTGGTGATGCTGGTGCTGATGATCATCGTCTGGGTCCAGGCCGGCAGCGAGCTGTTGCCCGCCATCGGCACCATCTTCAGCGGCGACGGCAGTCACTCCGGCAGTTCGATCGCGGCCTTCATGGCCATCGTCGGCACCATGGTCGCCTACTTCGCCGCGGTGGTGATCAACTTCGGCGACTTCACCCGCTTCGTGAAGACCGAGCGCCAGATGAAGCTCGGCAACCTGCTCGGCCTGCCGCTCAACGTGGCCTTCTTCTCGTTCATCGCCCTGATCATCACCGCCGGCACCCTGGTGCTGTTCGGCGACGCCCTGACCAACCCGGCGGACATCGTCGAGCGCGTCGACTCGCTGCCGCTGACCATCGTCGCCGCCCTGACCTTCTTCGCCGCCACCGTGGGCATCAACCTGGTCGCCAACTTCATCCCCCCCGCCTACGACCTCGCCAACCTGTTCCCGAGCCGGATCAGCTTCAAGGTCGGCGGGCTGATCACGGCGATCATCGCCTTCTTCGTCGGCGCGTTGTGGGTGTCGGTGATCAGCCAGATCGGCGTCCCCGGCTTCGTCAATGCTTTGGGCGCCGTGGTCGCCCCCTTCTACGGCATCATCGTGGTCGACTACTACCTGATCAAGCGCCAGCAGCTCAACATGCAGGAGCTGTTCTCTTCCGACCCCGCAGGCGCCTACTACTATGTCAAGGGCTGGAACAGCAAGGCCCTGGCGGCCTTCGGCATGGCGGCGCTGTTCTCCATCTCCACCGTCCTGATTCCCGCCCTCAGCGACCTGAATGGATACGGATGGCTGATCGGCGCCGGCCTCGGTGGCCTCTTCTACCACTTCCTCATGCGCAGCCATAAGGTAGCGATTGCCGCAACCCAGTCGTAGGACGACTCCTACGCTCCTGAAAACGCTACCCCCGAGCCGCTTGGCTCGGGGGTAGCGTGATGGTCGCCGTCCCTCGCTTCATCGCAGGCGGATTCACCCTGACTATCTTAAGTTGAAGAGAACATCACAACACTTCATCACAGGGAGCACTTCAGAATGGACAGCGAACTGGAAATCAAGAGCATCGACTCGACGCTCTACAACGCGGACCTGGCCCCGATACCACACAGCAAGCGCTCCTGGGGCTGGTTCGAGATCTTCAACGTGTGGTCCAACGACATCCAGAGCCTGTTCGGCTACACCCTGGCGGCGTCGCTGTTCCTGACCTACGGGCTGAATGGCTGGGCGGTGATGGCGGCGATCATCCTGGCCGGGGTGATCGTGATGTTCCTGGTCAACCTGACCGGCAAGCCCAGCGTCAAGTATGGCATCCCCTTCCCGGTGATGATCCGCGCCAGCATGGGGGTACGCGGCGCCAACCTGCCGGCCATGCTGCGGGCGATCATCGGCATCTTCTGGTACGGGGTACAGACCTACTTCGCCTCCACCGCGGTGGCGCTGCTGATCACCGCCCTGTTCGGCGCCGGCGACGGCACGACCTTCCTCGGCCTGTCGGGCGTGGCCTGGGTGTCGTTCGTGATCGTGTGGCTGTTCCAGATCGCGATCTTCTGGCAGGGCATCGACCGCATCAAGCACTTCCTCAACTGGGCCGGCCCGCTGGTCTACGTGGTGATGGTGGCCTTGATGATCGTGGTGTGGATCCAGGCCGGCAGCGAGCTGCTGCCCGCCATCGCCACCATCTTCAGTGCCGACAGCGAACGCTCGGGCAGTGGCGTCGTCGCCTTCCTGGCCATCGTCGGCACCATGGTCGCCTACTTCGCCGCGGTGGTGATCAACTTCGGCGACTTCACCCGCTTCGTGCGCAGCGAACGCGAAATGAAGCTCGGCAACCTGCTCGGCCTGCCGCTCAACGTGGCCTTCTTCTCGTTCATCGCCCTGATCATCACCGCCGGCACCCTGGTGCTGTTCGGTGATGCCCTGACCAACCCGGCGGACATCGTCGAGCGCGTCGATTCGCTGCCGCTGACCATCGTCGCCGCCCTGACCTTCTTCGCCGCCACCGTGGGCATCAACCTGGTCGCCAACTTCATCCCGCCGGCCTACGACCTCGCCAACCTGTTCCCGAGCAGGATCAGTTTCAAGATCGGCGGGCTGATCACGGCGATCATTGCCTTCTTCGTCGGCGCGCTGTGGGTCTCGGTGATCAGCCAGATCGGCGTGCCCGGTTTCGTCAATGCCCTGGGCGCCATCATCGCGCCCTTCTACGGCATCATCGTGGTCGACTATTACCTGGTGAAGCATCAGCGGCTGGATATCCAGCAGATGTTCTCCTCGGCCCCCGGCAGTGCCTATTACTACGTCAAGGGCTGGAACCAGAAGGCCCTGATGGCGTTCGGGCTGGCCGCGCTGTTCTCGATCTCCTCGGTGTGGGTTCCCGCCCTGGCAGCGCTCGGCGGCTATGCGTGGCTGATCGGCGCCGGGCTCGGTGGCCTGTTCTACTACGTCCTGATGCGCAACCAGGCGGTCGCGGCCGCCCCCACCCGGTCATGAGCGCGACCTGGTCCCTTGCCCCTCCCGGGCCAGCCTGGCCCGGGAGGGCCTACCGGCACCGCGCCCTCAGGCGCCGAAGATGCTGTGCAGGTCGGGCGCCTCCTGCTCCTCCTCGACGATCGAGAGCGAGGCCTCGATGGCCTTGAGGTGGCGGCTCATGAAGGCCTGGGCGCGTTCACCGTTGCCGGCTTCCAGATGGCCGATCAGGTCGTCGTGGTCGTGGGATTCGCAGCCCAGGTGGCCGGCATTGCCGTAGACGGCGAGGATCAGCGAGGAGCGCGAGCATAGCCGACCGACGAACTCGGCCAGGGTGGCGTTGCCCGAGAGCCGGGCCAGGCGCTCGTGGAAGGCGGCGGAGAGCTTGATCGCCGTGCTCTGCTGGCCGGACTTCAGCGCCTCGCGCTCGCGCCGTGCCATGTCACGCAACTCGCGCACGTCGGCCTCGGTGATGCGACGGGCGACCTCCGGCATCAGGCCGCACTCGATCATCTGCCGGGCATCGAAGACATCCTTGGCCTCGTCGGCCGTGGGCCGGGTGACGCTGGCGCCACGCCGCGGCGTCAGGGTGACCAGTTGCTCCAGGGCCAGGCGCTGGAGGATCTTGCGAATGCCGGTCCGGCTGACCCCGAACACCTCCGACAAGGCATCCTCGCGCAGACGCGCCCCCGGCTTGAGCCGGTGCTCGATGATGGCATCGCTGATCGAGCGGTAGATGGCATCATGGCGTTCGGCACCATCGCCATTCTTGCCCAGGCGAGTTCCGGCAGGCTTGCGCTCGGCCACGGTCTGGCGCTGGTTCATGAAGCTCTCTCCTTCGACCCCTGACTGCCCTCATTGTATACGCTAAGCGACCCGATCGACGACTGTCCCGAGCGCGACGACCCGCCGCCACGGCGGGTCGTCGCGGATCGCGTCGCCGGCAGGGATCAGTCGCTCCAGGCGGCGATGGCCTCGCGCTCCTCGTCGGTCATGCCGGTCATGTTGCCCAGCGGCATGTAGCCGCTGGCCACCACTTCCTGGATCTTGTCACGCTGCTGGGCGATCTGCTCATGGCTGTCGTAGGCGATGCCCGCCGGCGGGGCATTGAAGCCCGCCTGGCTGGGCTCGCTGGCATGGCAGGCCACGCAGCGGGTCTCGATGATCGGCTGGATCTCCTCCAGGGAGACCGCGGCGCTGGCTTGGGCGGCGCCGCCACCGCCGGTGGAGGCGCCGGGCATGGCCACCCAGAAAGCGACGGCGATCAGTGCGGTACCGGCCACCGGATAGGCAGGCTGGATCTTGCCCGAGTGCATCAGCACGAAGAACTGGCGAATCAGCGCGCCGCCGAAGATGAACAGCGACATGATCACCCAGGCGTACTCGTGGGAGTAGGCAAAGGAGTAGTGGTTGCTGATCATCAGCAGCACCACCGGCAGGGTGAAGTAGGTGTTGTGCACCGAGCGCTGCTTGCCGCGCTTGCCGTCCAGCGGATTGGGTGCCTCGCCGGCCTTCATGGCCTTCACCATGCGCCGCTGGCCGGGAATGATCCAGAAGAAGACGTTGGCCGACATGGCAGTGGCCATCACCGCACCGGTGAGCAGGAAGGCCGCGCGGCCGGAGAAGATCTGGGTGCTCAGGTAGGAGACCACCACCATCATCACCGCCACCGCGAGGCTCAGCACCCCGTCGCGGGTCATGTTGGGGCTGATGCGCTTGCACAGCTCGTTGTAGACCACCCAGCCGCCGAGCAGGAACAGCAGCGCCACCACGTTGGCCTGCCAGCCGTTCATGCCGGCGGCCCACTCCCAGCTGGCGTTGGGGTTGACCAGGTAGAAGCTCGGGTTGGCCATGTAGAGCAGGATGAACAGGGCGAAGCCCGACAGCCAGGTGGTGTAGGCCTTCCAGAACGACCAGTGCAGGTCCTCGGGGAGCTTGGCCGGCGCCGTGGCGTACTTCTGGTTGTGGTAGAAGCCGCCGCCGTGCACGGCCCACATCTCGCCGAAGACGCCCTTGTCGCGGTCTTCGGCGGCCTTGGGCGGGCGCAGGCCGTTGTCCAGCATCACGAAGTAGATCGACTCGCCGATCCAGGCGATGGCCGCGATGACGTGCAGCCAGCGCAGCATGAAGTTGGCGAAATCCAGCAGGTAGGCTTGCATGAGGGGAACCTCATTTTATTGCATTGTTGTTGATGACTGATGACCGGGCGTGGTGCGAAAAGTCGGCGAGTGGTAATCCTCAGCTGCCGCGATAGGTGGAGTAGCCATAGGGCGACAGCAGCAGCGGCACGTGGTAGTGCGCGTCGGCGTCGGCCACCCCGAAGCGCAGCGGGATGGCGTCCAGGAAGCGCGGTTCCGGCGCCTCGACACCCCGGGCGCGCAGGTAGTCGCCGGCGTGGAACACCAGCTCGTACTCGCCGACGGTAAAGGCCTCGCCCTCGAGGATCGGCGCATCGCAGCGGCCGTCGTCGTTGGTCACCTCCTCCTTGAGGCGGGTGCGGCCCTCGCCCTCGAGGCGATAGACCTCGATGCGAATGCCCTCGCCGGGGCGGCCCAGGGCGGTGTCGAGAACGTGGGTGGTCAGACGTCCCATCGTGGCTCTCCTTGTGTTGTCGTGAGTGTTGTCGTGAGCGTCGGGTGTGAATCGCGGGTTTCGCTTGTCGGTGGCGGGGCCGGAAGGCTACCCTCACCTCATGAAGACAGTTTTAGACATTATTGGAGTACATTTCAAAACATTTTTTGTATACATTTGGTCGAGAAGATCCGGGAACCACCCACAGGAGCATGACAATGACCGACAAGACCCTGACCCCGCGCCCCAGCCAGTTGGACAAGGCCGCCTTCGTGGCCGGCTACGGCGAGATCTACGAGCACTCGCCCTGGGTCGCCGAGCTGGCCTGGGAGAACGGCCTCGAGGCGCGCCACGACACCCCCGCCGCCCTGGCCGAGGCGATGGGCGAGGCGCTCTCCTCCGCCCCCGCCGAGCGCCAGCTGGAGGTGATCCGCGCCCACCCCGACCTGGCCGGCAAGGCCGCCATCGCCGGCGACCTGACCGACGACTCCACCCGCGAGCAGGCCGGCGCCGGCCTCGACCAGTGTTCGCCGGAGGAGCTCGCACGCTTCGAGCGACTCAACGAAGCGTACAAGGCGAAGTTCGGCTTCCCCTTCGTGATGGCGGTGAAGGGCAGCGACCGCTATGCCATCCTCGACGCCTTCGAGACCCGCCTGGAGAACGACCCCGCCGAGGAGCGCCGCACCGCGGTGGAGCAGATCAATCGCATCGCCCGCTTGCGCCTCGAGGCCCGTGCCGAGGAGGGCCGCTGAGCCCCACCCGACCTGACGTCCTTCCCTCGTGCGTCGCGGGGCGCCGGTGATGCTGTCGCCCCGCGGCGTTTATCCGGGGGCGCTCCCCTTCCCTCGGACGTCCAACGAAGGATGCGGCAGGATGGCCACGCGGGAACCCGCCCGGCGCTGGCCGGGCGGGTGTGGAGCGTAAGACGGGACGGAACTCAGCGCTGGATGCCGGTGGCGGCCTCGGCCTCACCGGCATCGACGCTCTCGCCGGCCGCCTCGGCGTCGGCGCGGGCGAGCTCCTCGCGCTCGCGCTGTTCATCGGCCAGGGAGCGCCGGGGCAGCACGATGTTGAGCACGAAGGCGGTGATCGCCGCCACCACGATGGGCGCACCGCCAATGATGTTGCGAACCATCTCCGGGAACTGCTCGATGGCCGCCGGCACCTCGGCGATGCCCAGCGCCAGGGCCAGCGAGAGGCCGACGATGGTCAGGTTGCGCGCCGAGAGCTCGTCCTTGATGAGCAGCTGGATGCCGGTCATGGTGATCATGCCGAACACCGTGATGGTGGCACCGCCCAGCACCGGGTAGGGAATGGTGGTCATGATGGCGCCGAACTTGGGGCTCAGGCCCGCCAGCAACATGAACAGGCCGGCGATGGCCAGCACGTAGCGGCTGATCACCTTGGTCATCGCCACGATGCCGACGTTCTGGCTGAAGGTAGAGGTCGGCAGCGCCGCAAACAGCGAACTCAGCGCGGTGGTCAGGCCGTTGCCCAGCAGGCCGCCGGTCAGCTCGCGGGTCTTAAGCTCGCGGTTCATGCCCGCCACGCTGGTGGCGGAAAGGTCGCCGATGGTCTGCACCGAGTTGATCACGCAGATCACCACCATGGAGACGATCGCCGCCGAGTGGAACTCCATCTGGAAGGGCATGAACTCGGGCACCGCCATCCAGCGCGCCTCGGCCACCGAGCTGAAGTCCACCATGCCCATCGGCAGCGCCACCACATAGCCGACCAGGATGCCGATGATGATCGCCGACAGCCTGACCACGCCACGGCCGAACTGGGAGGCCACCAGCACCGCCAGCAGGGTGATGATACCGACCATCCAGTTGGCCAGGTCGCCGAAGCCCTCGGCGTCGACGTTACCGCTGCCGGCCATGTAGCGGATGGCGATGTCGTAGAGCGAGAGGCCGATCACCAGCACCACGGTGCCCGCCACGATGGGCGGAAACAGGTGGCGGATGTACTGAATGAAGTAGCCGACCACCATCATGATGATGCCGCCGATCAGCTGGGCGCCGAGGATCCCCTCGATGCCGAACTGGCCACCCACCGCGATCAGGGTCGGCACGTAGGCGAACCCCACCCCGAAGATGGCCGGCAGTCGGGCGCCGAACTTCCACACGCCGTAGAGGTGGAACAGGGTGCAGATGCCCGAGGCGAGCACCGCCACCTGGATCAGCAGCAGCTTCTCCTGGGGGGTGGACCCCACCACCCCGGCGATGATGATCGGCGGGGTGATGACGCCGGCGATCATCGCCAGCACGTGCTGCAGCGAGATGGGCAGCGCCTTGTGGACAGGCGGTCGACCGTAGAAGTCGAACAGCGAGGTGTTGCGCGTCTTGATTGTCATGGGCTATCCGGGGCTGTTGTTGTCCGTCGTCAATGCATACCGCATGTCGACACCAATAACCATTAACAGGTCACTTTTTAGTCATAAAGTTGTATACATTTTCTTTTGCTCAGGGCCTAGAAGTGCCACTCGAGCTGGAAGGTGGGCGCATCGGTATCCACCCCGGGCTTGCCGTGGTTGCCGAACTTGTTGCGCCAGTACTCGTAGCCGACCCCGGCCCACAGCTGGTTCTCCTCGCCCCAGGCAAGCCTGCCCACGTCGAACATCAGCGAGGCGCGCATCAGCTGCTCGGGCTTGGTGGCATTGCCCTGATAGTCGTCGCCCTTCTCGCCGTTGTAGTTGTAGAAGCCTTGAAACTTCAGCGGCAGGGTGCCCGCCTCGAAGGGCAGCCCCCAGGCCAGGCTGATCTGGTAGTAGGGATCGAACTCGATCTCGTCGACGTTGCAGAAGCTCGCACCGCAGTGGTTCCACTCGTGAGCATAGAGCAGGCTCAGGTCGACAAAGCCCCTGGGCACGTCGAACTTGAGGGTCGGTCCGGCCAGCAGCATGCGCTTGCGCGGCGCGAATGCGGTGTTCTTGGTGTTGAGGTCGACGCCGCCACTCAGCGCCACCTCCTTGACCGGCCCGAAGGCCAGCGCCTCGCCGAACAGCTTCCCGGAGTGGAGCTGATGGCGGTAGGTGAGGTAGGCCTCGGTGGCGCCGGTATCGCCGCCGGCTTCGGTGGGGTCCGCGCTGTCCGACTGCAGGAGGTCCACATTGAGGAAGTTCTGCCCCAGCGCGTAGCCACTGGCGTGGGTGAACTGCAGAACGTGCTTCTCGACGTCCCGGGGGTTGCTCGGCTCGGTGAACTGGGTGCCATAGCGATAGCCGATGAAGGTGTCGCTCCAGGTGGCCGCCTGGGCGACGCCCGCCAGCGGCCCGCCGATCAGCAGGACGCCGGCCAACAGGCGCACGGGGGTGCGGTGTCGCATAAGAAATGTCTCCGCTTGTTGTGTTTATCTGTATACACACCATGCCTAACGCGAGAGACACAATAGACCAAAAAACCGTATACGGAAAATATTTCCACATTCACCCCGCCTTTCGTCGTGATGGCGGGAGCCGACTAGACTATCGAGGAAGAACCGGCCGCAAGGGAGGTCATCATGTTCCGCAATCGCCGCGAAGCCGCCGAGCGCCTGGCCGAGAGGCTGAGTCACCTGGCAGGGCAGAACCCGTTGGTGCTGGCCATTCCGCGGGGCGGCGCCCCCATGGGACGGGTCATCGCCGACGCCCTGGACGGCGAGCTGGATGTGGTGCTGGTACGCAAGGTCGGTGCCCCCGGCAACCCGGAATTCGCCATCGGGGCGGTCAGCGAAGACGGCAGCGTGTACCTGGAGGAGGAGGCCCGCTACTGCCCCGACGAGGTGCTCGCCGAGGAGATCGAGCGTCAGCGCGAGCTGATCGCCGAGCGGCGCCGCCGCTACACGCCGGTGCGCGCCCCCATCGACCCGAGGGGACGCACCGTGGTGGTGATCGACGACGGCAGCGCCACCGGCGCTACCATGGCCGCCGCCCTGACCACCCTCCGTCAGCGCGCCCCTGCCCGGTTGATCGCGGCGATCGGCGTGGCCCCGCCCGATACCGTGGAAAGGCTCGCCGCCCTGGCCGATGAGGTGGTCTGCCTCGAAGCACCGCCTCACTTCCGGGCCGTCGGCCAGTTCTTCGTTGACTTCGGCCAGGTGGAGGATGACGAGGTCATCGCCCTGCTCGGAGGAGACGAGGCGTGACGCCCCCCTCTCCACACAACGAGAACGGGCCGCCCCCCGAAGGGGGCGGCCCGTGGTATTATCCGGCCGCCTGGGCAGCCGATGGCGTTACTTGGCGGCGGCGGTGGCCGACTTCACGCTGTCCTCGACCAGCTTCTGGCCCTTCTGAAGATACTCCTGGCTCAGCGCCACGACCTTCTCGGCGTCACCCTTGAAGCGCTCGCCCAGGTCCTGAGCGGCCTTCTGCTGGCCTTCCACGACTTTCTTGAAGCTGTCGGGATCCTTGACGTCCAGCCAGCTGCGGGTCTGGGCCAGGCTCATGTCCGTGAGGGCGCGCGCGGCGTCGAACTGGGTGGAGATCAGCTTCTCGCTGTACTCCAGGGCCAGCGAGCCATAGGCACGCGCCGGCTCGACGAACACGCTCTGAAACTGCTCGGTAGCTTTCTCGGTGGTTGCTTTGCTCATGAGACACCTCCATCTGGGTGGCAAGCCAAGGCAGAACGCCTTGTGTTGCATTGCAACATAGCAGGGCTTCTTGTGCGTCGCAACACCCATTTCCACGGCTCTCCACGTCACCGCCAGCCCAGAGGCCGTGCGCCGCTCGGGCACACGCAGGGAAGACGGTGGCTCAGCGCTGCCCGAACAGGTACTGGCGGGCCTCCTCGTCCATCTCCACCCCATCGCCCGGGTTGATGTCCTCCACCAACGCATAGGCACGCCGCACCGCCGGGCGCGCCTCGATGGCACGCATCCAGCGCAGCACGTTGGGGTACTCCTCGATGTCCTGCCCCTGCTTGTCCCAGGATCTCACCCAGGGGTAGATGGCCATGTCGGCGATCGAGTAGTCGTCGCCGCCGACATGCTCGTGGTCGTCCAACCGTCGGTCGAGAACACCGTAGAGCCGTGAGGTCTCCCTCACATAGCGCTCGATGGCGTACTCGATCTTCTCGGACGCGTAGTTGAGAAAGTGATGATTCTGCCCGGCCATCGGGCCGAGATTGGCCATCTGCCAATAGAGCCACTGCACTACCACGTAGCGCTCGCGGCCGCTCTGCGGCAGGAAGCACCCGGTCTTGTCGGCCAGGTACTCGAGGATCGCACCGCTCTCGAACAGCGCCAGCGGCTGGCCACCATCGGCAGGCATGCGGTCGACGATGGCCGGAATCCGGTTGTTGGGCGCGATGGCGAGAAACTCGGCGGTGAACTGCTCCCCCCGACCGATGTTGATCGGGCGAACCTCATACTCCAGGCCCGCCTCCTCGAGAAAGATCGTGATCTTGTGGCCGTTGGGCGTCGTCCAGTAGTAGAGCTCGATCATCTTTCTCTCCTTGGCTGATCTTTCATGGCCCTGCGGACGGACGCCACCGGCTCAGCGGTAGGCGCCCTCGATATCGGTGACGCGCATGGCGCGGCGTCCCAGCCCGCCATGCTGGTCGAGCATGCGTTCGACCCAGGCGTAGACCGGGTCGGCGTTGGACACCAGGTCGGCGCTGGAGACGCAGCGGGCCCACATGAAACTCCCGAAGACCAGATAGTCGGCCGCGGCCGGGGCGTCGCCGTCGAGATAATCGGACTCCTGAAGGTGGCCGCGCAGCGGCTCCAGGGCGGCATCGAGCTGGGCGAGCCCCTTGGCAGGCGAGTGGAACTCCTCGAGGGCCCGACCGAAGCGCTTCTCACGGGTCTCGCGGAAGTAGTCGCGGTCACCGGGATGGATGGCGTTGAGCAGGTCCATGATGATCGTGCGCATCATCGCCGGGGCCAGCGAGCGCTCGGCGTAGTGCTTGAAGAAGCGCGCCCGGGCCTCGGCGACGCCCTCTCCCAGCAACGGCGCCTCGGGGTAGGCGCGATCGAGGTAGCGCAGGATGTCGTAGCTCTCGGTCACCACCTCGTCGCCATCGACGAGCACCGGCACCTTGTCGTGCCCGGCGAAGGCCAGCGCCTCCTTGTCGGTGAAGCGCCAGGGCCGCGTTTCCACGTCCAGCCCCTTGTGAGCCAGGGCGTACTTGACCCGCCAACAGTAGGGTGAGAAACGCAGGCCCTCATCGATACCGCGCAGGTCGTAGAGTATCCGTGCCATGCCGACTCCTCGTATCCGGTGAGATTCATGACTCGATAGTGCCAGGCTTTGCCGAGCCCCGCCAACCGGCACCTCTCTCCTGGTCATCTGGTGACACTGGCTTGTCCATTAGTCTAAGCGGGCGCCCCCTCCCCGGCCGGGAATCGTTCGCCCCTACGCGTCAAAACAACCGTATTTTCAATGAATTCCACCACCATCGCTGAAACGGAAAGTCTTTCACATATTGGTCATACCAATTTTCCAGATATGGTCATCCCGGCCGAAGTAGGCGTATCTTGCGACCGTCCGCCGCCCCGGCGGCAGACGAATGCCAAGCCTCGCGACTCGTTCGACAACAACCCGAGGAAAACCAGCCTCATGACTGATACCACCCTTGCACTACTCGCCTTCGTGCCCCTGGTACTGGCCGGAGTACTGCTGATCGGCTTCCGCGTGGCCGCCAGGACGGCCATGCCGGTCGTCTTCGTGGTCACGGCCCTGATCGGCCTCTTCGCCTGGGAGATGACCTTCAACCGGATACTCGCCTCGACCTTCCAGGGGTTGATCCTCACCGTCTCGATCCTGTGGATCATCTTCGGCGCCATCCTGCTGCTCAACACCCTGAAGCACTCGGGCGGCATCACCGCCATCCGCAAGGGCTTCTCGGGCATCAGCCCCGACCGCCGAGTACAGGCACTTATCGTCGCCTGGCTGTTCGGCTGCTTCATCGAGGGCGCCTCGGGCTTCGGCACCCCCGCCGCCGTGGCGGCGCCGCTGATGGTCGCACTCGGCTTCCCGGCCCTGGCCGCCGTGGTGGTGGGCATGATGATCCAGTCCACGCCGGTGTCGTTCGGTGCCGTGGGCACGCCCATCGTGGTGGGTGTCTCCGGCGGCCTGGATCGTGCCGGCATCACCGAGACCCTCGAGTCCGGCGGCTCCAGCTGGGAGGTCTTCTTCCGGCTGGTGACCAGCGAGGTCGCCATCACCCACGGCATCGTCGGCGTCCTGATGCCGCTGATCATGGTGGTGGTCATGGTGCGTTTCTTCGGCGCCAACCGCTCCTGGAAGGAAGGCCTCTCCATCACCCCCTTCGCCATCTTCACCGGCGTCTGTTTCGTGGTGCCCTACATGCTGGCTGGCGTGCTGCTGGGGCCGGAATTCCCGTCGATGATCGGTGCCATGGTCGGCCTGGCCATCGTCGTGCCCGCCGCGCAAAAGGGTTTCCTGATCCCCAGGGACACCTGGGACTTCCCGGACGCCAAGTCATGGCCGGACGAGTGGATCGGCAAGCTGGTGATCAAGACCGAGGACATCGTGGGCAAGAGCCCGATCACCACCCTGATGGGTTGGGTGCCCTATGTGCTGCTGGCGGTGTTCCTGGTTGCCTCGCGGACCATCGAGCCGCTCAAGAATGCGCTGACCTCGTTGAGCCTCGGCTGGACCAACATCCTCGGCGAGAGCGGCGTCTCCGGCAGCATCGAGCCGCTCTACCTGCCCGGCGGCATCATCCTGATGGTGGTGGCGGTCACCTACTTCCTGCACCGCATGAACGCCCGCGAGATGTCGGCGGCCATCCATGAGTCGACCAAGACCATCTTCGGTGCCGGCTTCGTGCTGATCTTCACCATCCCCATGGTGCGAATCCTGATCAACTCGGGCATCAATGCCGCCGACCTGGTCTCGATGCCGGTGGCCATGGCCCAGTTCGTCGCCGATGGGGTGGGCGGTGTCTATCCGTTCTTCGCCCCGGCGGTGGGCGCGCTGGGGGCCTTCATTGCCGGTTCGAACACCGTCTCGAACCTGATGCTGGCCGATTTCCAGTTCAACGTCGCCCAGCAGCTCGGCCTCTCCACCGCCATGATGGTCGCCCTGCAGGCCGTGGGCGCCGCGGCGGGCAACATGATCGCCATCCACAACGTGGTCGCGGCCTCCGCCACCGTGGGCCTGCTCGGCCGCGAGGGCATCACCATCCGCAAGACCATCCTGCCGACGCTCTACTACCTGATCGCCGCCGGGATCATCGGGCTGGTGGCCTTCTATGTGCTCGGCATCTCGGACCCGCTGCTGCGCGCCGGCTGAAACGCCACCGTGACCCGGCAACGACACCGCCCCCATGGCATGGCCATGGGGGCGGTGTCGTTTCGGCCCACGCGCCGGGCGGGCAGTCGCTACCGATCAGTCGATGCGCTTGAGCTTGCTGGCATGGCGCCGGCCGCGCTCCACGTAGCCCTCGGCATTCTTTCTCAGGCCCTCGATGGCCTCGTCGGAGAGCTCGCGCACCACCCTCGCCGGCGCCCCGACGATCAGCGAGTTGTCCGGGAAGCTAGCCCCCTCCTTGACCACCGCCCCGGCCGCGACCAGGCAGTTTCGCCCGATCACCGCGCCGTTGAGGATCACCGCCTGGATGCCGACCAGGCTGCCATCGCCGATGGTACAGCCATGCAGCATCGCCTGGTGCCCCACCGTCACGCCACGCCCGACCTTGAGCGGATAGCCGGGGTCGGCGTGCAGCACCGCACCATCCTGGATATTGCTGCGTTCACCGACCTCGAGATGGTCGGTATCGCCACGCAGCACCGCCTGATACCACACGCTCGCGTCGCCCCCGAGAGTGACCTGCCCGATCACATCGGCGGTCTCGGCCACGTAGACGCCTTCGCCGATGACCGGGACCTGCTCGCCGTATTGATAGATCGCCATGGGGTTCTCCTCGAGTTGGGTTGTATCACCGTTCAAGCGTGCCAGCCGCGGCGAGACGCCTTGCGCCGCCCTCACTCCCAGCCTTCCAGGCGCATGGCCGAGCGCTCGAGGCGCTCGTTCTCGGCCTCGATCTCCCGCAGGTTGTCGCCGATACTGGAGAGGTGCTCCAGCGCCACGCGCCGTGCCAGCTCCGGCTTGCCCTGCACCACGGCCCGGTGCAGCCGGGCATGCTGGCGGTTGATCATCTCCCGCGGCCCCGGGCGATGGTAGAGGTGCTTCACCGAGGCGAAGACCGAGCTCAGCAACAGGTCCGTGAGGCTCTGCAGGGTATGCACCAGCACCGGGTTGTGCGAGGCCTGGCAGATCGCCAGGTGGAAGGCATGGTCCAGGCGCGCCAACTGCTCCACGTCGATCGGATCGGCCGCTTCCGCATAGTCTGCCATCTCCCGGTAACGGCGGGTGATCAACACCCGGTCCGCCGGCGTTCCCCGGCTCGCGGCGAGCCGCGCCGACTCGCCCTCGAGCAACGCCCGCACCTCGAGCAGGTCGTACAGCGTCCGTGGATGACTCCTGAACAGGTGCATCAGCGGGCTCTGGTCCTGGGCGGGCAGCAAGTGCGCCACCGTCGAGCCATGGCCATGACGGGTCTCGATGATCCCCTTGCTGCGCAGGATCCTGAGCCCCTCGCGCAGGGAGGCACGCGACACCCCCAGCTTGTCGCAGAGGCGTCGTTCGGAGGGCAGCAGCTGCCCGGGGCGGAAGATGCCATCGAGGATCAGTTTCTCGAGCCTGGCCGCGACGCTCTCGGGGGTGCGCATGCCACCTCGCAGGTCGTCGGTCGGGAAGGCCATCGCATGCTCCCTGGATTGCCCGATCGCAGTGGTAAACCGGTGACTGGCCGTTTACGCTGCAAGGGCGTAGATTGGAAATACTTTCCATATAATAGACGAATTACTGGTCTGACCACCACACCATAGGCTGGACAGGCGTGCAACAAAACCACAGATTGTCGCCCGCGGTCACAGAATTACCGAGACGCTCATTACCGAGACGCACGGGGAGTCACCATGAATATCCTCCATGACGACAGGCTAGACGGCGAGCTGCCGCGCATCGACAAGGCCGCGGTGCTCGCCGAGCTCCAGCGGGCGGCTCCCGACCTGACCCTGCTGCACCGCGAGGAGGACCTGCGCCCCTTCGAGTGCGACGGTCTCTCCGCCTACCGCGTGCTGCCCATGCTGGTCGCCCTGCCCGAGACCCTCGGACAGGTCGAGACCCTGCTCAAGCACTGCCGGGCGCTGGGTGTGCCGGTGGTGACACGCGGCGCCGGCACCGGCCTCTCCGGCGGCGCCCTGCCGCTGGAGCAGGGCGTGCTGCTGGTGATGTCGCGCTTCGATCGCATCCTCGCCGTCGACCCCGATGCGCGCATCGCCCGGGTCCAGCCCGGGGTGCGCAACCTGGCCATCTCCGAGGCCGCCGCCCCCTACGGCCTCTACTACGCCCCCGATCCCTCGTCGCAGATCGCCTGCTCGATCGGCGGCAACGTGGCCGAGAACGCCGGCGGCGTGCACTGCCTGAAGTACGGCCTCACCGTCCACAACGTGATCCGGGTCGAGGTACTGACCATCGAGGGCGAGCGCATGACGCTCGGTTCCGAGGCGCTGGATGCCCCGGGCTTCGACCTGCTGGCGCTGTTCACCGGCTCCGAGGGCATGCTCGGCGTGGTTACCGAGATCACCGTCAAGCTGCTGCCCAAGCCGGAGACCGCCAAGGTGCTGATGGCGAGCTTCGACGATGTGGAGAAGGCCGGCCGCGCCGTCGGCGACATCATCGCCGCCGGCATCATCCCCGGCGGGCTCGAGATGATGGACAACCTGGCGATCCGCGCCGCCGAGGACTTCATCCGCGCCGGCTACCCGGTGGAGGCCGAGGCGATCCTGCTCTGCGAGCTCGACGGCGTCGAGGCCGACGTCGACGACGACTGCGAGACGGTGCGCCGGGTACTCGAGGCCGCCGGCGCCACCGGCATCCAGCAGGCCCGCGACGAGGCCGAACGGGCGAAGTTCTGGGCCGGGCGCAAGAACGCCTTCCCCGCCGTGGGCCGCATGTCACCGGACTACTACTGCATGGACGGCACCATTCCCCGCCGCGAGCTGCCCCGGGTGCTCAAGGGCATTGCCGAGCTCTCCGCGGAATACGGCCTGCGGGTGGCCAACGTCTTCCACGCCGGCGACGGCAACATGCACCCGCTGATCCTGTTCGACGCCAACCGCGAGGGCGAGCTCGAGCAGGCCGAGGCGCTCGGCGGCAGGATCCTCGAGCTGTGCGTCGAGGTCGGCGGCACCATCACCGGCGAGCACGGCGTAGGCCGCGAGAAGATCAACCAGATGTGCGCCCAGTTCCGCCCCGACGAGATCACCACCTTCCACGCGGTGAAGGCGGCCTTCGACCCCGAGCGGCTGCTCAACCCGGGCAAGAACATCCCGACGCTGGCCCGCTGCGCCGAGTTCGGCGCCATGCACGTGCACGCGGGCCAACTGCCGCACCCCGAGCTGCCGCGCTTCTGAGGAGCCGAAACGATCATGACCAATACTGCAACGCCTCCCAGAGATCATGACGCCAGCGAGGCGCTGGCCGAACGCATTTGCCGCGCCGACGCCGAGGGCACGCCCCTGCGCATCGTCGGCGGCGACACCAAGGCCTTCTATGGTCGAGCGGTGGAGGGACGAGAACTCTCCACCCGCGAGCATCGCGGTATCACCTACTACGATCCGGTGGAGCTGATCGTCTCGGTGCGCACCGGCACGCCGCTGGCCGAGCTCGAGGCCACGCTGGCCGAGAACGGCCAGATGCTGGGCTGCGAGCCACCCCACTTCGGCGATGGCGCCACCGTCGGCGGCATGGTTGCCACCGGGCTCTCCGGCCCGCGGCGCCCCTGGGCCGGCAGCGTGCGCGACTTCGTGCTCGGCGTCCGGGTGATCAACCACGAGGGCCGCGAGCAGCGCTTCGGCGGCCAGGTGATGAAGAACGTGGCCGGCTACGACCTGTCGCGGCTGATGGTCGGCGCCCTGGGCAGCCTGGGGCTGCTCACCGAGGTCACCATGAAGGTGTTGCCCCGTCCCGGCGCCACTCGCAGCCTGCACCTGGACATGCCGCTGTCCCTGGCCCTGGAGAAACTCGCCGAGTGGGGCCGTCAGCCGCTGCCGATCACCGCCGCCGCCTGGCTCGACGGCGCCCTGCACCTGCGCCTCGAGGGCGGGCCGAGCTCGGTGGCCGCCACCGCCGAGCGGCTGGGCGGCGACGAGCTCAGGGACGACTTCTGGACCGCGCTTCGCGAACAGCGGCTGGCGTTCTTCTCGAAGGAGGACCCGCGTCCCCTGTGGCGCCTGGCGCTGCCCCATCACACCCCGGTGATCGACCTGCCCGGCGTCGCCGGCGACGCCCTGCTCTACGACTGGGCCGGCACCCAGCGCTGGCTGAGAAGCGAGCTCGACGACAAGACGATTCGCGAGGCCTGCACCCGTGCCGGCGGTCATGCCACCTGCCATGGCCCTCACATCGGTACCGGGGGAACGGCCGAACCCTTTACCCCACTGGCGCCGGTGGTGGCCAAGTACCACCGCAACCTCAAGGCCGAGCTGGACCCGAAGGGAATCTTCAACCCGGGCCGACTCTACGCGGAGCTCTGACATGCAGACGCACTTCACCGAGGAAGCCCTCAAGCAGCCGCATATCCGCGAGGCCGACCGCGTGCTGCGCACCTGCGTGCACTGCGGCTTCTGCAACGCCACCTGCCCTACCTACCAGCTGCTCGGCGACGAGCGCGACGGCCCGCGCGGGCGCATCTACCTGATGAAGGAGCTGCTCGAGAGCCGCGACGACGACGACCGGATCACCGAGGAGACGCGGCTGCACCTGGATCGCTGCCTGACCTGCCGCAATTGCGAAACCACCTGCCCCTCGGGCGTGGAGTACCACAAGCTGCTCGACATCGGCCGCGCCGAGATCGAGCGCCGGGTGCCGCGCCAGGCCAGCGAGCGCGCCCTGCGCTACGGGCTGCGCAAGGCCCTGGTGGATCCGCAGCGCTTCCAGGCCCTGCTCAGGCTCGGCCTGATCTTCAGGCCGCTGGTGCCCGGCGCGCTCAAGGCCAAGATGCCGCCGGCGCCGGTGGATGCCGGCACGCGCCCCGATGGCAAGCGCCACACCCGCCAGATGCTGATCCTCGAGGGCTGCGTGCAGCCCGGGCTCTCGCCCAACACCAACGCCGCCACCGCCCGGGTGCTCGACCGGCTGGGCATCGGCCTGACCCCGGCCCCGGAAGCCGGCTGCTGCGGCGCCATCGACTACCACCTCAACGCCCAGGACGACGGCCGGGCCCGGGCGCGGGCCAATATCGACGCCTGGTGGCCGCATATCGAGAAAGCGGGTGAGGCCGGGGTGGAAGCCATCGTCCAGACCGCCAGCGGCTGCGGTGCCTTCGTCAAGGAGTACGGCGACATCCTCGCCGACGACCCGGCCTACGCCGAGAAGGCGGCGCGGGTGAGCGAACTGGCCCGCGACCTGTCGGAGATACTGCGCGACGAGGACCTCGCCCCCCTGACGCTCAAGAAGAGCAGGCGCCTGGGCTTCCACTGCCCCTGCACCCTGCAGCACGCCCAGCAGTTGGGCGGGGCCGTGGAGGGCGTGCTCACCCGGCTCGGCTTTTCGCTGACACCGGTCCAGGACGCCCACCTCTGCTGTGGCTCGGCGGGCACCTACTCCATCACCCAGCCGGAACTGGCGACCCAGCTGCGCGACAACAAGCTCGACAACCTGGAGGCCGGCAACCCCGAGGTGATCGTCACCGCCAATATCGGCTGCCAGACCCACCTGGCCGGTGCCGGAAGAACGCCAGTGAGGCACTGGATCGAAATTGTCGATGAGGCATTGACCCAGTAACGAGCTTCGGGCTGCGGGCCGCGAGCACCCCGAAGCCCGAAGCCCGAAGCCCGAAGCCCGAAGCCCGAAGCCCGAAGCCCGAAGCCCGAAACTGATCCTAACCAAGGAGACTTGCATGAAAACAAAATCCATACTCACCCTCGCCGACGTCAACGCCATCCTCGACGCCGCCCAGCAGGAGGCCGAGGCCAACGGCTGGCTAGTGACCATCGCCGTGGCCGACGACGGCGGCCACCTGCTCGGCCTGCGCCGCCTCGACGGCGCCCCGGCCATGACCCCGGACATCGCCACCCAGAAGGCCCGCAGCTCCGCCCTTGGTGCCCGCGAAACCCAGGCCTTCGAGGAGATGATCAACGGCGGCCGCAACGCCTTCCTCTCCGCGCCGCTGTCCGGCCTGCTCGCCGGCGGCGTGCCGGTGCTGGTCGACGGCCAGGTCGCCGGCACCGTCGGCGTCTCCGGGGTCAAGCCCGACCAGGACGTGCAGGTCGCCCGGGCCGGTATCGCCGCCGTCGGCTGATCCCGCCCCGCCAGCACCACAAACGCCCGCTGTCTTTAGGCAGCGGGCGTTTGTGCATAGGCGTGAATCCAGCGGCGGACCTATACTTCAAGCGGCCACCACCGCAGGGAGAACCAGCGATGATCAAGAAACTGTTTACCGCCCTGGCGCTGATGCTGTTCACGGCATCCGCCTGGGCCAATATGTGTCCGGCCCTGATGGGCGAAATCGACCAGGCCCTGGAGGACGAGGCCACGGTCTCCATGCTCGACGAGGGGCAGCTCGAGGAGGTCCGTGACCTGCGTGCCCGGGGCGAGGAGGCCCACGGGGCAGGCAACCACGACGAGTCCGTGGCCCTGCTCGAACAGGCCAAGGAGATCCTCGGTATTTGATAACGCATGCCGGCCGAGGGCTACTTGGCTCTCGGCCGGCCCGCTTCCCCTTCGCACTCATCCCGGGGCTGCGCCGCACAGGCCAGCACCCATTCCTGCAGCGCCCGCTTCGCCTCGCCGGAGGCCTCCGGGTGGGCATCGATCAGCCCGTAGCCCCGCGACGAGCCGAGCTGCAGATCCGGCAGCCCGACCAGCATGCCACCATCGAGCAGGTCATCGATCAACCCCCGCCAGCCCATCCCGATGCCCTGGCCGGCGATCGCCGCCTGGATCAGCAGGGTGTAGTTGTTGAATGTCAGCTCCGACGACCCCAGGTAGTCGATACCCGCCAACTGCGCGAAATAGCGCGGCCAGTCCAGCCAGCTCTGCCCCTGTTCGGCGGTCAAGGTCAGCAGCGGCAGCTCCGCCAGCCGCTGCGGCGAGGCGATCGGCCCGTGCTGCCGCAGGAAGCCCGGACTGCACACCGGCAAGACCTCTTCCCGGAACAACTGCGGCACCCCGCCCGCCAGGGTCCGCTCGTCGCAGAACACGATCGCCACGTCGATCTCCTGCGTTCGCCAGTCGAGCACACCCTGGTTGGTCACGATGCGCACGTCGATATGCGAATGCCGTTCACGGAAGCGCGGCAGTCGCGGCATCAGCCAGTAAGCCGCGAACGAGAAGTCGGTGAGGATGTTCACGTGGGGATGACGATGCCGGTGCTGGAGTCGGTCGATGGTGCGATCGATGGTCGCGAACCCCTCCTGCACGCTGACGAACAGCGCCTGGCCCGCCTCGGTCAGCCTCACTCCCCGGTAGATGCGCTCGAACAGCAGCAGACCGAGTTGCTCCTCCAGGCTGCGGACCTGCTGGCTGACCGCCGACTGGGTCGAGCGCAGCTCTCGCGCCGCGGCGGTAAAGCTCAGATGCCGTGCCGCCGCCTCGAACACCCGCAGGCCGTTGGGCGACGCCGTCCTGCCTATCCATGACATTAGCTTGCCTAATGCCTCCCATAAAAATTCAGCGAGTTTACAGACCTTGAGATTAGCAGGGAGACTGTCGTGACAGCCAGTCCAGGCGTGGATCGAGTACCCGCATTCATCGCTCACATCCACAACTCGTCTCTACAACTCGTTTCTTCAACAACAGGAGGCCCCATGACCCGCAAGCAGCCCAACATCCTGTTCCTGATGGCCGACCAGATGGCGGCGTCGGCCCTGCCCTTCTACGGGCACCCCCTGGTCAAGACGCCGCACCTGTCGCGCCTGGCCGCCGAGGGCGTGGTCTTCGATTCGGCCTACTGCAACAGCCCGCTGTGCGCACCGTCGCGCTTCACGCTGATGGCCGGCCAGCTGCCGTCGCGCATCGGCGGCTACGACAACGCCGGTGATTTTCCCGCCGACACCCCGACCTTCGCCCACTACCTGCGCGATGCCGGTTACACCACCGCGCTGTCGGGCAAGATGCACTTCTGCGGCCCGGATCAGCTCCACGGCTTCGAGGAGCGCCTGACCACCGACATCTATCCGGCCGACTATGGCTGGTTCGTCGACTGGGAAAACTTCGATGAGCGGCCGAGCTACTACCACAACATGTCCTCGGTGATTCAGGCCGGCCCCTGCGTGCGCTCCAACCAGCTCGACTTCGACGACGAGGTCACCTTCCGCGCCAAGCGTTTCCTCTACGACTATGCTCGCAACACCCCGGCACGCAACGGCGAGCGGCGTCCCTTCTGCCTGACCGTGTCGCTGACCCACCCTCACGACCCCTACACCATTCCGCAGGAGTACTGGGACCGCTACGACCACGACGCCATCGACATGCCCCGCGTGCCCTACTCGCGTGAGCGGATGGACCCGCACTCCAGGCGCCTGCGTCATGTCTACCAGCTCGACGAGGACACCCTCGGCGACGAGCAGATCCGCAACGCACGCCACGCCTATTACGGGGCGCTCAGCTATGTCGACGACCAGATCGGTGAGGTGCTGAAGGCCTTGAAAGAGACCGGCCTCGACGAAGACACCATCATCGTCTTCTCAGGCGACCACGGCGACATGCTCGGCGAGCGCGGCCTCTGGTACAAGATGAGCTGGTTCGAGGATTCCGCGCGGGTGCCGATGATCGTCCACGCCCCGGACCGCTTCACCCCCGGACGGGTCAGCGAATCGGTGTCGACCATGGACCTGCTGCCGACCTTCGCCGAGCTCGCCCACGACGGTACCGCCCCGGAGTATGCCGTGCCCGTCGACGGTCGCAGCCTATTGCCGCACCTGACCGGCAACGGCGGCCACGACGAGGTGATCGGCGAATATCTCGGCGAGGGCGCCATCGCGCCGTTGTTGATGATCCGCCGCGGGCGCTACAAGTTCGTCCACACGGCACCGGATCCGGACCAGTTGTTCGACCTCGAGGCCGATCCGCTGGAGCTCAACAACCTGGCCGAGGATCCCGCGCACCTGGACCTGTGCAAGCAGTTCCGCGACGAGGTCGCCCGGCGCTGGGACTACGAGCGGCTGCACGGCGAGGTGATCGCGAGCCAGCGACGCCGCAGGCTGGTCTCGCGGGCGCTCATGCAGGGCAGGGTCACGCCCTGGGACCACCAGCCGCTGTTCGATGCCAGTACCCAGTACATGCGCAACACCATCGACCTGGACGATCTCGAGCGGCGCGCGCGCTTCCCGGCCCCGCCCGCCGACCGGCCCTAGTCGCGCGACGGGCCGGTAGTACATCAGGGGGCCGGCACTACCCCCCTGGTTTCTACCTGTCGAGCCAAAGCGTCGCAGTCATTCCATGAAGACGAGGTTGTAGGCCTATGACAAGAGAACCCTGACTATTCCATAAATTACAATAAGGAGAGGCATCTCATGAATACCACGAGCGACCCCGCGTCGCCTCCCATGAACAGCGACATGCAAACGGACTACGTCGTTGGCCAGGACAATATCGAAGGGCGACTGGGGCCCATCGGCTTCGATATCCACAATCGGGTCTTTATCGTATCGGCGCTCGCGTCGGTCGTCTTCATCGTCCTCACCCTGCTGTTTCCTGAGAGGGCGGGGAGCCTATTCCAGTCCATCGTCAGCTTCACCACCGGGACGCTGGACTGGTACTTCATGATTCTGGTGGATTTCTTCATCCTGTTCTGTGTGGCGCTCGTCGTCCTGCCCTACGGGAAGGTCCGGCTGGGGGGGCCCGATGCCCGTCCGGAGCACAGTTACCTGTCCTGGTTCGCGTTGCTGTTCACCGCTGGCATCGGTATCGGCCTGCTGTTCTTCAGCGTGCTCGAGCCGGTCTATCATGCCAACGTTTCCCTGCCCCTGGGCATTGCCTCACCGTTCGGTACCGATGGGGAACTGAACCCGGAGGCCATTCCCGCAGCCACCGCCCTGGGCCTTGCCGGCACCTTTCTCCATTGGGGCCTGCATGGCTGGGCCGTCTATGTGGTGATGGCCCTGGCGCTGGCCATCTTTACCTATAACAAGGGCCTGCCCTTCTCCATCCGTTCGGCGTTCTTCCCTATCCTCGGTGATCGCGTCTGGGGCTGGCCGGGACATCTGATCGATATCCTGGCGGTGTTTTCCACCCTGTTCGGTCTGGCCACGGCACTCGGCCTCGGCGCCCAGCAGGCCAATGCGGGGATGAATTTCGTCTTTGGTCTGGAGATCAGCACCACCTTTCAGGTCATCGTCATCCTGCTGGTGACCGCGGTGGCCCTGGTGTCGGTCTGGCGCGGCCTGGAGGGCGGCGTGAAGAAGCTCTCCGAGATCAATATGATCCTGGCCGTGTTGTTCTTCTTCTTCGTACTGTTCGCCGGCCCGACCCTGGTGGGCCTGAACGGGTTCTGGTCGGGGCTTTCGACCTACGTGAAGGAGTTCGTCCCCCTGTCGGCCCCCATCGGTCGTGACGATGATGCCTATCGTCAGGCCTGGTCGGTCTTCTACTGGGCCTGGTGGGTCAGTTGGGCACCGTTCGTCGGCATGTTCATCGCTCGGGTGTCACGGGGTCGCACGGTGCGGGAATTCGTGATCTGCGTGCTGCTGGTGCCCAGCCTGTTCATCTTCATCTGGATGGGCGTCTTCGGTGGCATCGCGCTCGATCAGCTCTATGCCGACCCCGCGGGCAGCCTGGTCAAGGCCTACGTGATCGACAATTACAGCCCCGAGCTGTCGCTGTTCGGCATGCTGAATGAGCTGCCGCTGACGGGCCTGATGTCGACCCTCGGCATCACTCTGGCGTTGATCTTCTTCGTCACCTCGTCGGATTCCGGCTCCCTGGTGATCGATACCATCACGGCCGGTGGCAAGATCGATGCCCCCCGGCCCCAGCGGATGTTCTGGGCCACGGTGGAGGGCCTGATCGCCATCGTGCTACTGATCGGCGGCGGGCTGTCGGCGCTTCAGGCCGGGGTGACGGCGACGGCGATTCCGTTCTCCATCGTGATGCTGTTGATGTGCTACTCCATCATCAAGGCGCTGAATGGCGAGCTGCGCCGCAAACCCTCCTGAAGGACGCCGAATGCGTCATTGAAACGACTTGCTCCCCCGGGCCCGGCGAAACGGGACCGGGAGGAGTGGTCCGAACCGTTCGAATAGCCCAGACTGTCAGGATCGGTAGACGGCTCATCGAGAGCCGAAGGAGACGACATCATGGCGGGAGGTTGGTCGAGGGACGGTGCCGTGCAGGAGCAGATCGACAGCACCATCGAGGACGCGCTGCAGCGGGCGCGCAGCGAGTTACCCCGGGGCGAGAGCCTGAAGCACTGCGAGGAGTGCGGCGACGAGATTCCCCAGGCCCGCCGCGAGGCCGTGCCGGGTGTGCGCTTGTGCATCGCCTGCCAGAGCGAGCTCGACAAGCGTCGCACCGCCTTCAGCGGCTACAACCGCCGCGGCAGCAAGGATAGCCAGCTGCGCTGACCTCATTAGCGTCCTCATCAATTGCCGCGTATCATCGGCCTATTGTATGCAAGGCTCAAGAGCCCCGACCGTATCGGGGCTCTTGCACGTTAGAGGTCACCATGCCGCTGCTCACCTTCCTGCCCCCGCTCGGCGCCGTGCTGATCTGGTCGGGCAACATGACCATCAACCAGCTCACCGTCGGCGCCATCGCCCCCAGCAGCATCGCCTTCCTGCGCTGGGTACTGGCGCTGGCCGTGCTCACGCCCTTCCTGGCGCCCGTCGCCTGGCGCCATCGCGAGGCGATCCGCCGGGCCTGGCCCAAGCTGGCGGTGCTGGGTCTGCTCGGCATGGCCCTGTGGCAGGGCCTGGCCTATGTCGCTGCCGAGACCACCTCGGCCACCAACATGGGCATCCTCGCCGCCATGGTGCCGCTGCTCACCGTGCTGCTCAGCGCCCTGATCCTGCGCGAGGCGCCCAGTCTCGGCGGCACCCTGGGCGGCGTACTGGCGCTGATCGGCGTCGCCGTGCTGCTGGGTCGCGGCAACCCGCTCTCGCTGCTGGAACTGCGGGTCGCCCTCGGCGACGCGCTGATGGTGGTGGCCGCCACCTGCTACGCCCTCTACGGGGTGATGCTCAAGCGCTGGCCGCTCGACCTGCCCCCCTGGGTGGTGCTCTACCTGCAGGCCGTCTTCGCCACCCTATTCCTGCTGCCCGGCTACCTGATGGGCCCGATGACCCCGGTCGACGGCCACAACGTCTGGCTGATCCTCTACGCCGGCATCCCCGCCTCGATCATCACCACCTTCCTGTGGATGCGCGCCATCCGTCAGATCGGCGCCAGCCAGGCCAGCATCTTCATCAACCTGATGCCGCTGTTCAGCGCGCTGATCGCCATGGCCTTCCTCGGCGAGCAGATCGCGCTGTTCCACTTCGTCGGCGGCGTGCTGGTGCTGGCCGGGGTGATCATGGCCCAGACGCTGACCCGGCCACTGCGGCGGACAAATGAGGACTGCATCGCCGATTAGCGGATACCGGCGCGCAGGAACGACTGCACGAACTGGCGCTGGAAGAGCAGGAAGGCGGCCAGCAGCGGAGCGATGCCGAGCAGCGGCCGATGGGTGCCAGGGAGGAGGAAAGTGGGGGGATGCGCGGCGTAACGTGCATCCCCTTGGGTGAATCAGGCAGCGCTGGGCTGGGGGGCGGGGCGCGAACGGTTGTAGACGCTTTCGTCGAGCTCGTTTTCGCTCTTGCCGACCAGGACCGACACCATCAGGTCACCACAGACATTGACGGTGGTACGGGCCATATCCAGGATGCGGTCGATACCGGCGATGATTGCCAGACCTTCCATCGGCAGGCCGACGGTTGTCAGGACCAGGGACAGCATGATCAGGCCCGCGCCCGGTACGCCGGCCGTGCCGATCGACGCCAGAGTGGATGTCATGATGATCAGCAGGTAGTCGGAGAACGCCAGGTCGACGCCAAAGGCCTGGGCGATGAACAATGCACAGACCCCTTGGTAGAGCGCGGTACCGTCCATGTTGATGGTCGCACCCAGCGGCAGTACGAAACTGGAGACCCCTTTGGAGACGCCCATCTCCTCCCTGGCGGCCTTGATGGAAGCCGGTAGGGTTCCGGCGCTGCTGGTCGTGGTGAAGGCCACTGCAGCCGGATTGATCAGGCCCTTGAGGTAGCGCACCGGATTCAGACGCCCCAGGACACTGACCAGGCCGGTATAGAACACCATCACGTGAATGATACAGCCCAAATAGACCACGGCAACCACCTTGATCAGTGGCAGCAGGATGTCCAAGCCGTACGTGCCGGCCACCCAGGCCATCAGGCCGAACACGCCGTAGGGTGCCAGTTTCATCACCAGTTCGGTCAGCTTGTACATGCCTTCCGCCAGGCTTTCGAACACCTGCACCGCCGGCTTCGCTTTCTCACCGCACAGGTTCAGCGCAATGCCCAATCCCAGGGCGAATACGATGATCTGCAGGATGTTGCCGGTCGCCAGCGCATCGACTGGATTCGTCGGAATCATGTTGAGCAGCGTCTCGACCAGGGTAGGCGCCTCGCCGGCGGCAGGCGCGCTGTCGGCCGCCGCCATATTGACGCCCTCGCCCGTGGCGAAGAGCGTGCCCATGCCAAGGCCGATGCTGATCGCGACGGCCGTGGTGCCGAGATAGAGCACCAGGGATTTAAGGCCGATGCGCCCCAGCTTGCGGGTGTCCTGCATCGAGGTGACACCAGTCACCAGCGAGCAGAACACCAGCGGCACGATGAGCATCTTGATGGAGTTGAGGAAGAGGGTGCCGATCGGCTTCAACAGCTCGGCATCGGGGCCCAGAAGCCCCCCCACCAGCATCCCGAGGGCCATGCCGATCAGGATCTTCTTCCAGAGTGCCAGTCTGCTCCAGAAACCGGCACGAGGTGTCTCTAACGTTGCATGTTCCATTGGTTTTCTCTTCCGTTATCGTTGTGGTCAATCAGCCTGGGCGACAGGCGCCGCCGGGCGGCGGCGCTGCGGGCCAGTGAATGACCCGTCATAGCCCAATCCCAGACCGTCATCTCGCAAGAACAATGCCAGCCCCCGAGGATTCGGAATAAGCTATTGTTTTTAATGAATTAACTGGAAGAATGAAGAGTGACGAAGTCGACCAGGAAGGTATAACCAGGGGAATGGAACAGCACACCGACACCTGAAAATCAGCTATATTTTCAATGAGTTATAGAATACAAAAACCAGGGTTATAGTCATAACCCTGGTTATAGCGATCGATGTCAACTCAGCCCGACTGGGACTTCTTCAGTCGCTTGCTCAATGCCGGCTGGGAAATACCCAGCAGGCGCGAGGCCCGGGACTGATTGCCCCGCGCCCGCTCCATCGCCTCGGCCACCAGCATATCGGCGACTTGCTGCAGGGTCGGCAACGGCTGATCGGGAGCGAAGAGGGGCATTGCAGGGTCCGCTTCGGACTCCGGTATCGCGCCTCCCTGGCCAACCGCCTGGCGAAACACGTCCATTGACAGCACGCCCCCACGATGGCGGCCGAGGGCATCGAAACACAGGGCGCGCAGCTCCCTGACGTTGCCGGGAAAGGCATAGTGGCGTAGCAGTGCCACCAGTTCCTTGGGTACCGGGGGCTTGTTCCGGCCCAGGTCCTCGGCGGCTTCGGCGAGGAAGTGATCCAGTAACAGCGGGATGTCGCCCTGGCGCTGGCGCAGCGGCGGCAACTCCACCTGGTGAGTGCGCAAGCGATAATAGAGATCCTTGCGGAACTCGCCGTCGCGCTGCTTCTGGTCCAGGTCCTGATGGGTGGCCACCAGCACCCGGGCATGGATCCGCTTGGGCCTGTCGCTGCCGAGTGGGTAGTACTCCCCCTCCTGCAACAGCCGCAGCAGCTTTACCTGCGAAGCCAGGCTGAGGTCGCCAATCTCGTCCAGCAACAGGGTGCCACCACCGGCCTGATCGATCATGCCCGCCCGAGCCTTGTCGGCGCCGGTAAAGGCGCCACGGTGATGACCGAACAGGGTGTCGGCGAAGATGTTGTCATCGAGGCCGGCAACATTGACGCAGACCAGCGGCCCACTACGTCCGCTCAACGTGTGGATGGCCCGGGCGATCGCCTCCTTGCCGGTCCCGCTCTCGCCGGTGATCAATACCGGCTGGCTGCTTGCCGACACCGTCTCGAGGTACTGGAACACCGAACGCATGCCCTTGTCCCGGGTAATGATATCGGCGAATACCTCCGGCCGATCCAGCGTATCGCTGAGAAACCGCCGGCGCATCTCCAGGTTTTCCAGGCGCATTTCCTGCATCCGGACCGCCCGGTGAATGCCATCGAGCAGGCGGTTCTCCTCCGTCGTTTTTATGAAGTAGTCATAGGCACCGAGGCGAATACAGTTCACCGCGGTTTCCAGTTGGTTCAGCCCGCTGATGATGATGACGCCGATCTCCGGATGCTCCTCGACGATCTGCTGCAGCAACGCTTCACCGGACAGGTGTGGCATGGTCAGGTCGAGCAGTACCAGCCCGATCGGATTCTCGGCGATGATCTGCATCGCGTCGCGGCTGTCCTGGCACTGATAGAGGTGGTTGATCCCCCCCTGAGTCTCCAGTATCAGGCTGAAACTACGTAGAAACGAGGCCTCGTCGTCGACCAGCAGAATACCGAAGGCCGGATAGAGATTACTGCTCATTCGGTAAAGTTCCCGGGTTGATCGGTAATGATAGAACGGCGCGTGTCCCTTTACCGGGTTCGGAGTCGTAATCCAGCGTGCCGCCATGCTCCTGTACGATGCTCAGGGATACCGAGAGGCCGAGTCCCATGCCGCCCTGTTCCCGGTTGGTGGTAAAGAAGGGATCGCTGAGCCGCGAGAGGTTTTCCGGTTCGATACCGCGTCCCTCATCCCGCACTTCGAGACGCAACAACCCCTTGGCGGCCTCATATTGCGTTGTCACGGAGATGGCTTTGTCGCGGGAGTCCAACGCCTGACAGGCATTGACGATCAGGTTGATCACCACCTGCTCGATTTTCTGGGCGCTGCCTCGGAACCGCGGTGCCGACTCGTCGTAGCGGAGCCGGAAATGGTCGGTGGACTTGCGAATGGTGCTGTCGACCAGGCGGATGGCGGCGGCCACCACTTCATTGAGATCCACCGACTCGCTCAGGTCGACCGGCCCCTGCCGGGCGAAATCACGCAGGTCATCGACGATCCGGCGGATACGCTGGGCCCCGCTGGAGATATCCTCCAACATGCTCGGTATCTCTTTTCTCATCCGGCTGTAGGGTAAGTGGCCAAGCACAAAATCGCCATGCTGCTGATAAAACGCCTCGTATGCCTCCTCACTGTCACGAAGCACCTCCTTGAGCATCGACAGATTCATCAGCACCAGACTACAGGGATTATTGATCTCGTGGGCAACCCCCGAGACCAGCACCCCCAGAGAGGTCATCTTGTCAGCCTGGATCAGCTTCTGCTGTTGGAATTGCAGTTCCTGCGCGCGTCGGGCGACTTCGCGGGTGAGCATCCGGTTCCAGATGACGATCCCCCCGAGCACCAGCAACAACACCGCCGATACCACTGCGGCACCCTGGCCGATCTTCTTCCATGCCACTCCCGACTTTTCGAGCGGACCCAACCACCGGTCATAGATCGCCTGCTGGCGTCCGGTATTCTTGAGAATCGCCAGGCCTTCGCTGAACTGAGCCAGCAACTCCTCGTTGCCCTTGACAACGCTGTAGCCGTATCGCCGCGCACCGAAGGTCCTGCCCACCGGCTCGATGTTCGAGAGTTCCAGCTCGCGTCCCAGATAGAGGCCCGGCAGGTTCGCCACCAGCGCATAGTCGTGCTTGCCGGATGCCAGCATCCGCAACGCATCGGCGTGGGCCTCCGCCGGAAACAATTGGGCGCCGACATCGTTCTGCAACATCAGATCGTGCATGACGCCGCGCTCCTGCACGATCACCTCCTTGCCCCGAAGCTCCTGCAAGTCGGTGATGGACGCCTGCCCCTTGCGGGCGAAGACCGACTGATGAACGATGGCATGGGGAGGCGCGAAATCGTACAGCTCGGCACGCTCGGGTGAATAGGCCATCCCCTGCACCACGTCGATTTCACCCGTTTCCAGGAGCTCGCGTATCTCTGCCCAGTTCCCCAGCCGAATCTCGACGTCGATCCCCATCACTTCGGCAATCGCCCGGGTCAGGTCGGTGTTGTAGCCATCCGGCTCGCCCTCTTCGTTGATGAACTCATAGGGCGGATAGTTGTGGTCACCGCCGACGATGATGACGTTGCTCTGGTCAACGGCCTGGCTGCTGGCTGCGGTGTCCATGACGCCCGCCAGGGACAGGCCCAACCAGATCAGGCAGCCCATCACCCTGCGTCGCACAAGAACAACCATTTCTCAGACTCCAGCCGTGCCATTACCGGCAGCGCCATGGCGCTGCAGCAGCCCGGCGTCAAGTTAACCGACTCCTCGAGTATTGCAAAGCCGAAGACCTTGCCAGGGTCACCATGCGTGATGACGGCTCAGCGTATCCCCGCGCGCAGGAACGACTGCACGAACTGGCGCTGGAAGAGCAGGAAGGCGACCAGCAGCGGGGCGATGCTGAGCAGGGTGGCGGCGCTGACGGTGGCCCAGTTGACCCCGGTTTCCGGCGCCGAGAAGATACCGAGCCCCACCGTCAGCGGGCGGCTCTCCACCGAGTTGGTGACCACCAGCGGCCACAGGAAATTGTTCCAGTGATGGCTGATCGAGACCAGGCCGTAGGCCAGGTAGGTGGGCTTGGCCAAGGGCACATAGACCTTGAGCAGGATCGCCATCCAGCCGCAGCCCTCGACCCGGGCGGCGTCCTCGAGCTCGCGGGGAATGGTCTTGAAGGTCTGGCGCAGCAGGAAGATGCCGAAGGCGCTGGCCACGTAGGGCAGCCCGATGCCGGTGATGGTGTCGACCAGTCCCAGCGCGCTTGCGATGCGGTAGTTCTCGACGATCAGTACCTCGGGGAAGACGAACAGCTGGATCAGCACCAGCATGAACAGGATGTCCTTGCCGGGAAGCGGGAAACGCGCGAAGGCGAAGCCCGCCAGGGTGCAGACCACGAACTGGGCGGCGACGATGCCGGTGACCAGCAGTAAGGTGTTGAGGTAGTAGCGCGCGAACGGGGCCTGGGCCCAGGCGTCGGTGAAGTTGTCCAGCGTCAGCGGCGCCAGCAGGTCGAAGCGCACCATGAAGGCCGACGGGTGGAAGGCCGCCCAGAAGGCATAGAGCAGCGGGAAGATCCAGATGATCGCCAGCAGCCAGGCGGCGGTGGTTTCCAGTCTCGGTAACCGGGCCAGCACCCGTTGGGCGGTGGAAGGATGGGCAGCGAGCGACGTGGTCATGGCATCGTTACCGGTGTGGTCATTGCGTCATTATTGATAGTGGGTCCGGGGATCGAGCACGCGGAACTTGATGGTGGCCACCACCGCCAGCACCAGCAGGATCACCACGGTGATGGTGGCGGCATAGGTGCGGTCGAAGAACGAGAAGGCGTTCTCGTAGACGTAGTAGAGCAGCAGGTTGGTGGCGTTGTTCGGCCCGCCCTTGGTGAGGATGAACAGATGATCCACCACCCGCACCGCGTTGATCAGCGCATTGATCAGCACGAACAGGGTGGTCGGCATCAGCAGCGGAAAGGTCACCCGCCAGAAGAAGCCCCAGCGGCTGGTGCCCTCCAGGTCGGCGGCCTCCTCGAGTTCCGGCGGGATGCTCTGCAGCGCCGCCAGGTAGAAGATCATGAAGAAGCCGGCCTCCTTCCAGATGGTCATCACGATCACCGAGGTGAGCGCCACGCCAGGGTCGCCCAGCCAGTTCGGCCCACTGATGCCGATCACGCCCAGCAGCTTGTTGAACAGGCCGATCTGCGGCGCGTAGAAGAACATCCAGATATTGGCCGCGGCGATCATCGGCAGGATGGTCGGTGTGAAATAGGCCATGCGCACCAGGCCACGCCCCGGCAGGCGGGCGTTGACGAACAGCGCCATGCCCAGCGCCAGGGCGATGGAGGTGGGGATGGTACCCAGCGCATAGATCAGGTTGTTGCGCGCCACCTTCCAGAAGGTGCGATCCTCGATCAGCAGCGCATAGTTCTCGAGCCCGACGAACTCCGGCGGCGCGCCACGAAAGCCGGGCAGGAACAGGCTGTTGACCAGCGTGGCGACGGTCGGCAGGTAGGCGAAGGTGCCCAGCAGCACCGCCGCCGGCAGCAGCAATAGTGCGCCGTAGATCTGCATGCGTCGATCGGCGTTGTGGATCACCATGGCATGTCCTGTCTGGGGCTACCCGGGGGCAAGGGCGACGAGGAGGCGCTGTGAATCCTTCCCTGG
>NZ_JASCQN010000008.1:0-186610 GCF_030010475.1 Halomonas kalidii
CGTCGGAGATGATGATGTCGACATGTCGCGTCAGCAGCGAGTGGCCATGCATATGGGAGAGCCCGGTGGTCAGCGTATAGTCGCCGGTATGGCGCCTGATGACCTCGATCAGCGGCTGCCCCACCGCGGTGGCCAGCGAGTCGACCAGCGCCATGCGTACCTGGTGGAGCTGGCCGAAGGCGCCCGACACCAGTTCGCGACGGGTGGAGCGGGCATCGTCGAGCAGGTGCCTGGCCCGGTCGTAGAAGAAGCGCCCCGCGCCGGTCGGCTCGAGCGGCCGTGAATGGCGCTTGAACAGCGCCACGCCCAGCGCCTGTTCGAGGTTGGCCAGGCTCTGCGAGACCGACGACTGCTTGAGTCCCAGGCTGCGCGCCGCGGCACTCTGGCTGCCCTGCTCGAGCGTCTCGACGAAGATCTCCATGCTGCGCAGGTCGAATCCGAAACCGTTCCGCATCGACGCTCTCCCGCTCGAGCCACGGCCGCCGGCAGGGAACTCCTGCCCCGGCCCTCGGTCCACCGTCACTGTCGTCACCACTGTCATCACCACATGGAGGTCACGATGACCGCCCAGGCCGCCGCTGCCACCGCCGACCGCCCCTCCTCGACCTGGACCGGCTGGGGACAATGGCTGGCACTCGTCACCATGACCATCGACCACCTGACCCGCTATGCGCTGCCCACCGGCTGGGAGCTCGACTGGGCCGGGGCCTCGATCGGACGCATCGCCTTCCCGCTGTTCGCCGCCATGGTCGCCTGGCACGGGCTCTTCAACACCCGCAACCCGCTGCGCTACGCCCGGCGCATCCTGGTGATCGGCCTGGTCGCCCAGTTGCCCTACATGATGATGCCCCGGGCTTCGGATGCGTTCATTCTCAACGTCTGCTTCACCCTGGCCACGGGGCTGGCCTGGGGCGCCTGGCTACACGACCTGCTAGCCCGCCAGCGCCGTGGCGAGCTCGAGGCCTACTGGTTCGTGCTCGGCGTCGCGGTCTCGCTGGCAGTCTGGCAGCTGCTCGGTCACTGGGTCGAGTACGGTCACCGCGGCCTGCTGCTGATCCCCCTGTTCATGCTCGCCATGCACTGCTTGCACCAGGCCGGCGACACCCTGACCGAGCGCCTGACGGCGGTGGCCTTCACGCTACCGGTGCTGGTGGTGGCCGGGCTGATGAACAGTTCCGACATGGCCAAGTCGTTCACCGTCGCCACCTGCCTGGTGATCCTATGGCTGGCCGCCGGGGCCCATCGCCTGACCCCCGGGGTACCGAGCGCCATGCCGAGACGGCTATGGCTTGCCTGGTACCCGGGCCACTTCGCGCTGATCGCGCTGTGGCTGTGGGCCAGCGGCGCCATCGGATGAACTCAGGCCGGCGGTGGCACCTGCACCCGCTCGCCCAACAGGCGTGCCAGCGCCGGCTCCGGCATCGGCCGGTAAAAGTGGAAGCCCTGGAAACAGCGACAGCCTCGCGCCGCCAGGAAGGTGAGCTGGGCCGCGTTCTCGACCCCCTCGGCCACCACCGCGAGCTTCAGGTGACGGGCCATGGCCAGCACCGTCTCGACGATGGCGGCGTCGCTGGCGTCGGTCTCGATGTCGCTGACGAAGCTGCGGTCGATCTTGAGCTCGTCCAGCGGCAACCGTTTCAGGTAGCTGAGCGACGAGAAGCCGGTGCCGAAGTCGTCCAGCGCGATGCGCGCTCCCAGCGCCTTGAGCGCCCGCATGCGCTCGGCGGCGGCGTCCAGGCTGTCGATCATGATGCTCTCGGTGAGCTCCACGGTCAGCCGCCCGGGGTCGACCCGATGGGCCTCGAACAGGCGCATCAGGGTCTCGACGAATTCCGGCTGGGCGAAGTGCCGGGCGCTGATGTTCACCGAGAGCCGCGGCAGGCACGCCTCGGGCTGGCGGGCCAGCAGGGCACAGCAGGTATCGAGCATCCAGGTCTCGAGCTCGACGATCAGGTCGCTCTCCTCGGCAATGGCGATGAACACCCCCGGCGAGACGACACCGTGGTCCGGATGGGTCCAGCGCATCAGCGCCTCGACCCCGACCAGGTGCTCCCGTTCGTCCACCTGGGGCTGGTAGTGGAGGGCCAGTTCTCCCGCCAGCAGCGCCCGGCGCAGGGCCTGCTCCATCTCGAGCCGCCAGGCCACCCGCGCCTGCATGGCCGGCTCGAAGTGGCAGATCCGTGCCCGCCCCAGGGCCTTCGCCTGGTACATGGCGGTATCGGCGTGGCGCAACACGTCGCCCACCGCCTCATCGCCGAAGGGAAACAGCGTGTAGCCGATGCTGGGGGTCACGCTGATCCGGCGGCCATCCAGGTCGTAGGGCTGACGCACCGCCGCCAGCAGATCACTGGCGCGCGCCTCGGCCAGGGCCAGCAGGCCGGCCCCGTCACCAGCCGGATCGGCGCGTGAGAGCCGCGGCACCAGCACCACGAACTCGTCGCCGCTGAGCCGGGCCGCCATGTCGTCCTCCTCGAGGCAGGCCCGGAGCCTGGCGGCCACCTGGCGCAGCAGTTCGTCGCCGATCGCATGGCCCAGGGAGTCGTTGATCATCTTGAAGCGATCGAGGTCGAGGAAGATCACCAGCCCCTGCCCCGCCGACCCGCGACGGGTGGCGATGGCCGTCTCCAGCGACTCGATCAGCAGGCGGCGGTTGGGCAGGTCGGTGAGGGGGTCGAAATAGGCCTGGCGGTGAATGGTCGCCTCGGCCCGCTTGCGCTCGGTGAAGTCCTCGATGATCGCCACCCCGCCGGTCACCCTGTCGTCGGCGTCCCGCATGGCGTTGTAGAAGGCGCGCAACGGCGTGGTCTTGCCACTCGCCAGGGCGCGGTATTCGCCCTCGAAGACACCGGAACCGTTCTCCAGGGCATCGCTCACCGCACGGACGACCCGGGGATCCTCCACTTGCTCGAGCAGGTTGAGGCCCAGCAGGCGGGAACGACGGATGCCGAGAATCGCCAGGCAACGGGCGTTGCAGTCGAGCACCCGGCCATGGCGGTCGAAGTGCATCACCCCCAGCGGCGAATGACGGAAGATGGTGCGATAGCGGCTCTCGCTCTCGCGCAGCTGCTGCTCCCGGGAGGCCATGGTAAGGCGCAGCTCGAGGTTGTCGGAGATGAAGCGATACAGACGGTTGCTGATCACCATCACCAGCACCAGGAAGAGCACCACCAGCACCGCCAGCAACCAGGCCAGCGGAGTGCCCTGCAGCAGGAACTGCACCAGCAGCGGCAACATGGTCGGCAGCACGAAGGCCGGTGCCACCCACCAGACGGCCGAGAGGGTGGTGACACCGCCGGCGGCGATGCCGGTCAGCACGATGGTCAGGGCCGCCAGCTGGCCGTGGTGCTCCATGGTGAACATCACCAGGCCGGCGATGCCCCATACCCCACCGGCGACCAGGGTGCCGAGGGCGAAGCGCCACAGCCAGCGACGCTGGCGGCGGCGCCAGCCGGGCAGTTCCTGGAAACGCCGGGCCAGCCAGAGGCGCAGCCCCGACACCACCAGCACGGCCCCCAGCCAGCCCAGCAACGGCTCGGCCGGCAGCACCGGCCACATGGCCGTCACCAGCAGGACAGCCGCCAGCACGCTGCAGAGCACCGGCTGCCACAGTCGCTCGTAGAGCATATGGACCTGTTCGCCCACCAGCAGATGGGCACGCTCGACGTCCGTGGCGGCGACGCGATCGCTGTCGCCTGCGGCGGCGGGCCTGGGTGGCGTGGACATGCGGGAGTTCCCGGCCGTGGTTGTCGTTGTTGATCCAGTACCTTTACCGCATATCCTGCCCGATGGCGAGCCTCCCCATCCTGACCCGGATCAGGGCCAGCTGTAGACACCGCGGTCGAGGCCGTCGCGAATCGCCGGGATCCTCGATGCCGATGCGCAGCAGCGTGTCATCGGGCCCCGCCTCTCGCCTGCCGCTCATTGTTGCGGATCGGCCGGCACATTCAACCGATGTGGCGGATTGTCACGCCCGACTTGATCTGTGTCAGGTCGTTCATGCGTGCGTGGTCCACACTGACACCAGGACACATCCGTTTACCCCATGATGCAGGAGATCACATGGCGAGTCATGACAAGGGCGCCGGCCCGTGGCTGGTCCTCGGCCTGCCGATTGCCCTCGGACTGGCCTGGGTCACCCAGGGCACCGGGGTGGTCGGCAACGACCTCGAGCGCAACATCTGGATTCCCGACGACCTGACCATGCCGCTGCAGGTACAGGCCGCCTATAATGGCGAGCGGATCTTCTTCCGCTACCGCTGGCCCGCCGAGCGCGCCCACGTCTATCACGACATGTTGCGCTTCGAGGATGGCGAATGGATCCGTCACGGCAACTCCCGAGCCGGCCCCGATCCCGACGGCACCTACGAGGACCGGGTAGCCATGCTGGTCGACGACGGAGGCGTGCCGGACTTCGGCCGCTACGGCGGCTACGTCACCGTCGGCGACCGAATGCGCTTCTTCAGCGACTCGGCCTCGCCGGCCGAGGTCACCGCCCATCCGCACCTGGGCGAGCGGCTCGGCCAGAGCGACGTGCGCAAGTACCTGCCGGGCACGCGGTCGGACCAGCACGACTGGCGCAGCGTGGAGGATGCCGAGACGCTCGCCGCCCAGCGCGAGGCCGGCTACTTCCTCGACCTCTGGCACTGGCGCGCCGGACGCTCCAACCCCATCGGCGCCTCCGACGACCAGTGGATCGGCGAGTATCGCAACAGCGACGCCGGCACCGGCCCCTACACCACCAACTGGGACGCCGACAACAACCGCCCACTGTGGATGCTCGACCCCGAGCAGACCGGCCAGCGCGCCCTGCGCTGGGAGGACGTGACGTCCGGCCAGGTCGACTTCGACGGCCTCTACTACCTGTCCGAGGCCAACCGCACCGACTTCGACCCCGATCACGACTGGCAGAACGGCGACGTGATCCCACGCCGCCTGCTGCGTGAGCCACAGGGTTCCCGGGGAACCATCGCCGTCCATGGCGACGCACGCTGGCAAGACGGCTACTGGGACGTGACCCTGGTGCGCGACATGGATACCGGAAGCCCACTGGACGACAAGGCCTTCCGCGAACAGGGCGTCTACGACATCGCCATCGCCGTGTATCGCAATGCCACCGGCAGTCGCTGGCACTACGTCTCGCATCCCCATTCGCTGGGGCTCGGCCGCCACGCCGACATCCTGGCCCAACGCATCGACGGCGACTCACCGGACTGGAGCGACGACTGGTTCGAGATGACCCTGTTCTACCCCGGCCAAGTGGACTGGCCGCTGCTGACCAGCCGCGCACACGCCGGGGCCGAGGACATCGCCGCCGGCAAGCCGGTCCGGCCCCGTCACAGCGAGAAGCAGCTGGCGCTCTACGGCGTGGAGAGGGAGTTCAACGACGCCATCACCACCCGCTGGTGGATGACCCTGATCGCCGGCCTGCTCGCCATGCTAGGCGTGACCCTCGCCCTGCTGCCCAGCTTCCGCCCGACTCGCCGAGGAGACCGCTCATGACCGGTATGCATCATATGCTCGTCCATTTCCCGGAGGCGTTCTGGGCGCTGGCCACCCTGATGATCCTGATCGGCGCCCTGCTGCCCGGCCGCCTGGCCGAGCTCAGCCGCGCCGCCCTGCTGCCGGTGCTGGTGCTCAGCCTGCTCGGCGCCCTGGCTGCCATCGTCACCGGCAGCCTGGTCTGGCCGCTGGAGGCCAACCTGGCAAGCCCGATGGTACGCAACCATGTCCTGATGGCGCTGTGGACGCTGGGCCTCTACACCATGCTCACCGTGCTGGTGTGGCGTGCCGGCGCGGCCGCCTTCGACGGGGGCCGGCGCTGGGTGCTGGTGATCCTGGCACTGACGGGCGGGCTGCTGTTCGCCACCACCGGCACCCTGGGAGGCCACCTGGCCGGCGCGACGACCCGGTTCTCCGAACTGCTGCGGCTCACCGGCTGGGAGGTCTACACCACCTTCTACAGCCCGCTCTGGGTCATCGCCGTGATGGTGCTCATCGGCCTGGCCTGCGCCGCCCTGGGCATCATGACTCGACGCCAGGCCCGCTGACGCTTCGGCCGACACGCTCCGGCAGTACGCCGAAGGTCCCACACGCGGGGCCTTCGGCATTTCGGTCGTCTCTCGACGTGACACCGGGCCGTCACGATATCGACTCTATTCGTTCATGCCGATGCAATATCCCCTGCCGACCATGGAGCTCCCCGTGACGTCATGTGAGGCAGCAAGATGAAACAGCCCCGGTACATCGGCACCACCGACCCGATTCTCGCCGCCGGCGACGAACCCGCGAGCAACACATCGCCCAATGCCTACTTCGGCGACATCCTCGACGCGCGCGTCAGCCGTCGGGCCCTGCTGCGCGGCAGCCTGGCCGCCGCCGTGGCCGGCGCCATGGCCACCAACCTGCCCTTCGGCGGCGCCTTCGCCGCCACCGGTGGTCGCGCCACCGCGCCGAGCCTCGGTTTCAAGGCGATCCCCGTGAGCGCCGCCGACAGTGTGGTGGTGCCGGAAGGCTACCGGGTTCAGGCCTTCATACCCTGGGGCACGCCGATCAGCGGCGACATGCCGGCCTTCTCGCTGGACACCAGCGGCGAGGACCAGGCCCAGCAGATCGGCAGCCACCACGACGGCATGCACTTCTTCCCCCTCGACGGCAGCTCCCGCGACGGCCTGCTGGTGCTCAACCACGAGTACGTCGAGCCGCGCTACCTGCACGGCGCCGCCCGGGGCCTGGCGCTCGACTCGGAGGGCTTTCCACAGCACGAGGACGGTTCCCGCGACCCCGACCAGGTGCTCAAGGAACTCAATGCCCATGGCGTCTCCGTGGTTCGCGTGCGACAGGGCGCCGACGGCCACTGGCAGGTGGTCGAGGACGCCCACAACCGTCGCATCACCGGCCTCACGCCGATGCGCCTGGCCGGACCGGTGGCCGGCACCGAGCACGTGGTGACGAAGTTCAGCCCCGACGGCACCATGACCCGTGGCACCCTCAACAACTGCTCCAGCGGCGTCACCCCCTGGAACACCTATCTGGCCGCCGAGGAGAACTGGGCCGGCTACTTCGTCAACCAGGACACCGAGATCGACCGCCGCCAGGCCCGCTACGGCATCCAGACTCGCGACACCGGCCGCTACCAGTGGCACCGGGCAACGGGCGGCGCCGACGAGACCCTGCGCTTCGATGCCAGCTCCCGCGGCGCCTCGGCCCGCGAGGACTATCGCAACGAGCCCCACGCCTTCGGCTGGATGGTCGAGATCGACCCCATGGACCCGCAATCGATGCCGGTCAAGCGCACCCACCTGGGGCGCTTCGCCCACGAGGGGGTGATCTTCGCCCCCGCCGTAGAGGGCCAGCCGGTGGTCTGCTACTCCGGCGATGACGCCCGCTTCGAGTACATCTACAAGTTCGTCTCGGCCCGGCCCTATCAGGCCGCCAGCGCGGACGGCTCGCTGCTCGACGAGGGTACGCTCTACGTGGCCAGGTTCAACGAGGACGGCAGCGGCGAGTGGCTGGCCCTGGCCCCGGGCGAGAACGGCCTGACCCCGGAGAACGGCTTCGCGGATCTGGCCGACATCCTGGTCAACACCCGCAGCGCCGCCGACCATGTCGGCGCCACCAGGATGGATCGCCCCGAGTGGGGCGCCGTGGACCCGGTCACCGGCCAGGTCTACTTCACCCTGACCAACAACACCCGCCGGGAGCCGGGCCAGGAACACGCCGCCAACCCGCGGTCCGACAACGGCTTCGGTCATATCATCCGCTGGCAGGAGGACGGCTCCCACGCCGGCACGCACTTCGCCTGGGATCTCTTCGCACTGGGCGGCGACCGGGAGCACGGCCGCAACCTGGCCGGCGAGGCCCTGAGCGAGGATGCCATCTTCGCCAGCCCGGACGGCCTGTGGATCGACCCGGACTGCCGCGTCTGGATCCAGACCGACATCAGCGAGTCGGTGATGAACAACGGCATCTTTGATGTATTCGGCAACAACCAGATGCTGGCCGCCAATCCCGAGACCGGCGAGATCAAGCGCTTCCTCACCGGCCCCGTGGGCCAGGAGATCACCGGCATCGCCATGACGCCCGACCAACGCACCCTGTTCGTCAACGTCCAGCACCCCGGCGCCACCACCGGGGCCGAGGCCTTCGCCGCCGGCGACTTCGCCAGCCACTGGCCAGAGGGCGGCAGCGCCGTTCCCCGCTCCGCCACCCTGGTGATCACCCGCGAGGACGGCGGCATCGTCGGTGCCTGAGCGCGACCCCGCTACTGACCGGCAAGACCACGAAGGCCCCGCCATGGCGGGGCCTTCGTCGTCGAGGGCAGTACCGGGCAGCGTTCGCTATTCGAAACTGAAGCGCGGCTCGGGCGCCTCGGGCAGCAGCGCCGCACAGGCGCGCACCTTGTCGAGCAGCGCCTCGTGAGTCGGCGCCAGCAGGTTGACGTGGGCCAGCTTGCGGCCGGGGCGCTCGGCCTTGTCGTAGCGATGCAGGTGGGCGTCCTGCACCGCCAGGATCGCGGCCGGATCGCCCTCGCGCCCGATCACGTTGACCATGCAGGTGGGCATCCGCGCCGCGGTATCGCCCAGCGGCAGGCCCTGGATGGCCCGCAGGTGGTTCTCGAACTGGCTGGTCACCGCCCCGTCCATGCTCCAGTGGCCGGAGTTGTGCACCCGCGGGGCCATCTCGTTGGCCAGCAACCCGCCGTCGCGGGTCTGGAACAACTCCAGGGTCAGCACGCCGACGTAGTCGAGCTCGTCGAGCAGCGCACGGATGTAGTCGTCGGCGACCCGCTGCACGCTGTCGTCAAGATCCGGCATCGGCGCCAGGGAATAGCGCAGGATGCCGTCGACGTGGACGTTCTCGGCCATGGGATAGAAGACCACCTCGCCATCGCGGCCGCGCACGGCGATGATCGACACCTCGCGCACGAAGTCGACGAAGGCCTCGACGATCAACCGAGGGTGATTGATCGCGCGCCAGGCCTCGGCGGCCTCGGCTGGATCGCGGATCACCGCCTGGCCCTTGCCGTCATAGCCCTCGGTCACCGACTTGGCCACCACCGGGCAGCCCAGCTCGCGAGCGGCGGCCTCCAGCTCGTCGGCGTGCTCCACCAGCCGGTAGGCCGGGGTCGGGATGCCCAGGCGGTCGAACAGCGCCTTCTCCTCGGCACGGTTCTGGCACACCCGAATCGCCTCGCTGGAGGGATAGACGGGCTTGACCTCCTCGATGGCCTGGACCAGCGCCACCGGCAGGTGCTCGAACTCGTAGGTGACCAGGTCGACCTTGGCCAGGAAGTCGTCGAGATGGTGCTGATCCGTATACACCATGACATCGCCGATGCCCGCGCTGGGGTGGCCGGTGGTGTCGAGAAACGTGAACCGATTGGCCAGCGGATAGCCCGCCAGGGCCAGCATGCGGCCGAGCTGGCCGGCTCCCAGTACGCCGATGTTCATGTCGCTTTCTCCTCTCGCTGGCTCATTCGGCCGCGGGGCGCGGATCGGGGTTGTCGAGCACCGTGCGGGTCTGCTCGGCGCGAAAGGCCTCCACGGCGGCACGCACATCGTCATCCTGCAGGCCGACGATCTGGGCCGCCAGCAGGCCGGCATTGGTCGCGCCGGCCTTGCCGATGGCCAGGGTGCCCACGGCGATGCCGCCGGGCATCTGCACGATGGAGAGCAGCGAATCGAGACCCTTCAGCGCCTTGGACTCCACCGGCACACCGAGGACCGGCAGCGGCGTCTGGGAGGCCACCATGCCCGGCAGATGCGCCGCCCCGCCGGCACCGGCGATGATCACCTGCAGGCCGCGCTCGGCGGCGGACTTGGCGTAGTCGAACAGCAGGTCCGGAGTGCGGTGGGCCGAGACCACGCGAGTCTCGTGGGGCACGCCGAGACGCTCGAGCATCGCCACGGCGTGCTCCATGACCGGCCAGTCGGATTTCGATCCCATGATCACGCCAACCCGTGGCGCTTGGTGCGACGACTGCATGGACAACTCCCCCGGTGATGATGTCGCGACACGCAACGACGGCCCGACGCTACAAGCGTAGCCGCCCGAAAACCGCGCAGCATACCGCCTCCCGCGGGTCGTGGAAAGCCTCGCCGCCCGCCACTGTCGCTGACGGGCGACAACGATTGCATCCTTGTTGCGCTCTGTCAGGACGGCTATCCCTTAGTCTTGGGTAATGAAACGACGCTCGTGACACCTCACGAGCCTTATCCCGGGAAGGAGACAACACCATGACGCGTTCCATGATCCTGATCGCTGCACTCGCCGGCACCCTGGCGCTGGCTGGCTGCGACAACGCCGACGAAGAGACGATGGACACCACCGACCAGGCCACCGAGACCACGGCCGACGAGCAGACCACCACGGCCGGCGACGACGAGGCCGAGATGCCGGAGGACGAGGCGATGGCCGGCGACGACGACACCGAGGCGCCGGAGGACGAGGCTCTCCAGGACTCCCAGGAGACCATGCTGCAGGAAGAAGCCGAAGCGGGCGCCGGATCCTCCGATACCGCCGTCGACACCGAGGCCGATGCCACCGAGACCGACGAGATCCCCGAGGAGGACGCCGCCATGGACGCTGAGGACGAGCCCATGGCAGACGACGCGGAGACGTCCGCCGAGGACGCAGACGCGACCGAGGACGACGACCAGTAACGGCCACACCGACAGCAGTCCCCGAGGCCCGGCAGGCCATGCCTGCCGGGCCTTCCCTGTTCGAGGGCCGTGTCAGCCGTGGACCACCGCCTCGCGCCGGCTGGCCAGCCAGTTGCCACCCATGGCCAGCGTCATCACCGCCACCCCGGCCACTTCCACCATCAGGTTCGGGTAGAAGGCCGCGGCGATCGCCGGCAGCAGCACCAGGCGCAGCGGCCAGGACATCCACGTGAAGAGATACCCCTCCAGGGCCGTGGCAAAGGCCCCCAGGGCCAGGAAGCCGATGAACGCGGTCCATACCAGCACCGGCAGCGGCCCGCCCGTGATGATTTCCGGGTTATAGACCATGAAGAGCGGGATCAGGTAGAGCCCCTTGGCGAACTTCCAGGCCTGGAAGCCGGTCTCCATGGGCTTGCTGCCGGCGATCGCCGCCCCGGCGAAGCCGGCCAGGGCGATCGGTGGCGTGACGTTGGAGTCCTGGGAGTACCAGAACACCACCAGGTGGGCGATCAGCAGCGGCACGCCGAACTCGGAGGTCAGTGCCGGCCCCACCAGCACGATCAGCACGATGTAGCTGGCGGTGACCGGCAGGCCCATGCCCAGCACCAGGCTGGCCAGCAGCACCATGACCAGGGCCAGCAACAGGTTGCCGCCCGAGAATGCCATCATCATCGAGGAGAACTTGAGCCCCAGCCCGGTCAGGCCGACCACGCCGACGATGATGCCGGCGACGGCACAGGCCATGGAGACCGCCACGGCATTGCGCGCCCCGAGTTCGAGCCCCTCGACCAGCTTCGCCAGCCCGGCCCAGATCACCCGGCGAATGCTCGCCAGTGTCACCTTCTTGCCTTCGCGTGGCGCGATGAACAGGAACCAGAACGTGTAGCGCAGCACCGCCACGACGACCATGGTCACCACCGCATAGAAGCCCACGCGCATCGGCGACATGTTCATCACCAGCAGCCACACCAGCACCCCCAGTGGCAGCAGGAAGTGCCAGCCCGCGCGCATCACGTCGCGCATCTGCGGCAGCTCGCTTCTGGCCATGCCCTGCATGCCCTGCTTGAGCGCGATGATGTGCACGAAGAGGTAGACGGTCGCGAAGTACATGATCGCCGGCAGCACGCTGACCTTGACCACATCCAGGTAGGGCGTGTTGGTGTATTCGGCGATCAGGAAGGCCCCTGCCCCCATCAGCGGCGGCATGATCTGGCCACCGGTGGAGGCCGCGGCCTCGATGCCGCCGGCCTGGTGCGGCTTGTAGCCCAGGCGCTTCATCAACGGGATGGTGAAGGCCCCCGTGGTCACCACGTTGGCGATGGCGCTACCGGAGATCGACCCCATGCCCGCCGAGGCGAGCACCGCCGCCTTCGCCGGGCCACCGCGCTGGCGACCGGTGGCCGCGTAGGCCATGTCGATGAAGAACTTGCCGGCGCCGGTGCTCTCGAGGAAGGCCCCGAACAGCACGAAGATGAAGATATAGGTGGCCGCCACGCCCAGCGGCAGGCCGAAGATGCCCTCCTGCCCCAGGTAGAGCTGGCCGGCCACGCGATCCAGGCCGTAGCCGCGATGACTCATGATGCCGGGCATCCAGTCGGCCAGCCAGGGCAGTTCGCCGCGCGGCCCGGCGAAGGCGTAGACGATGGCCAAGGCACCGATCACGGTCATGCCCAGCCCCACCGCGCGCCGGCTCGCCTCCAGCACCGTCACGGTGGCGATGATGGCGACGCGGATATCGGTCTCGCTCCAGAAGCCGGCGCGACTGATGATCTCGTCCAGGTAGAGGACCAGGTAGCCCCCGGTGATCACCGCACCGCTGAAGAAGACGATATCGATCAGCCAGCCGATCGGGCCGCGCTTGCGGTGGGGGCCGAATACCGGAAACATCAGGAAGGCCAGCATCATGATCAGCGCCAGGTGAATGCCGCGCTGATAGAACAGGCCCAGCGGCTGGACACCCGCCGAGTAGAGCTGGAACAGGGACAGCCCCACCGCCACGATGGTGATCAGCCATAACACGAAGCGCGGCTGAATGGCATTGCCCCCGGGCATGGTCACGGGCGGGCTGTTGGATTCGTTCATCGGGCTCCTCGTCAGACATCGTCAGGCTTGCGTAGGGCTTCGGGCTTGATGAGGTGCAGGGTGACGCGCTCGCCGGCGGCCAGCTCGCTCAGGCTGACCCGGTGCTCGTCCCCGGCGGCCTGCCAGAGCAGGCGATGGTCGACGGTTGGCGAACCGACCCGCAACGTATAACGGTCACCGGGGACGGGCTCGTCGATATTCTCTATCCAGTAGCCTCCCCGCCCGTCGGAAACCTGTTCGCCACGCCCCGGGGTATGCCCCAGGCCCGCGGCGAAATCGGGCTGATGGCTGCGCTCCAGCACCATCCGCCCCTGTTGGTAGCGATAGCAGTCGAGCACCGGGAACTTCCTGACCGAGTGATTCCAGCCCAGGCACCAGCGCATGCCGGGCTCGAGGGGAACCTCGACCAGGGTCTGTCCCGATGCATCGAGTACGGCCAGCTTCGCCCCGTCGATGGCGTCGGCCGCCAGGGCGCCCAGGCCGAGCCACCCGGCGATGGCGCCCGCCAGCAGGCGGCGCAGCGAGATGCGGGATGCCCGGCAACACGACGGCAGGGCGGGCGTCTTCGCCCACCCTGCCATGCGCTTGCCTGCCGAGCGCGACAGTGATGCGACGTTCATGCGTCACATCCCGTGTCGCGGTTCCCTATCACGGGCGCAGCTTGTCGGGGATCTCGGCGTCGACCTCTTCGTAGTAGCGGACCGCCCCGGGATGCAGCGGCACCGGCGTGGACCCCATGGTGAACTCGACGGTGGTGTCGTTGGCGGCCGGGTGTACGGCGATCAGGTCGTCGATGCGTTCATAGAGCAGCTTGGTCAGGTTATAGGCCAGCTCTTCGTCCATGTCGGCATTCACGACCAGCACGTTGGGGATGCTGATGGTCTGCACCGCCTCGTCCATGCCCTCGTACATGCCGGCCTTGAGCTCGTAGGAGGCGAACACCGGTTCGTTCTCCCGGGCGTTGGCGACCTCCTCGTCGGAGAGGCCGATCAGGCGAATGTCGCGGGTGGCCGCCAGGTTGAGAATCGAGCTGGTGGGCGGACCCACGCTCCAGAAGCCGGCGTCGATGTCACCGTCGCGGATGGCGTCGGCGGTCTCGTTGAAGTTGAGGCGCTGGGGCGTGAAGTCATCGTAGCTGATGCCGTTGGCTTCCAGCAGGGCACGGGCATTGAGCTCGGTGCCGCTGCCCGGCGCCCCCACCGAGACGCGCTTGCCCTCCAGGTCGGCGAGTGACTCGATGTCGGAGTCCGCCAGGGTGACGAGCTGCACGGCGTTGGGGTACACGGATGCCAGGGCGCGGGTGTTCTCGATCTGGCGACCCTCGAAGTCGCCGCTGCCCTCATAGGCCTGCAGGGCGGTATCGGCCAGCACCAGGGCCAGGTCGGCATCGCCGCGCATGATCAGGCCCATGTTCTCCACCGAGGCGCCGGTGACCTCGGCGGTCGCCTCGTAGCCTTCGAGGTGCTCGTTGATGATCTCGGCGAAGCCGCCGCCGATGGGGTAGTAGACACCACCGGTACCGCCGGTGGCGATGGAGAGCTGCTGCGCCGCGGCCAGCGGGGCCGTGGCGATCAGCGAGGCAGCGACGGCGTACTTGACGATTTGCATGGAACTCCTCCGGTCCTGGAACCAGGTTGTTGTGTGATTGTCGACGGCGCTCGGGAGGACTGGGCGCCTGCCGGAAAGCTAGCACGCCCCCTGCGTGATAGGCCAATGGCACTAGTTCTACGTTTTCAGGGATTTTCGGCAATTCCCCGATGGTCGACCGCCGGCCAGGCCCCCTCCCTACCCCGCGACCTGCGCCTTCACCCTGTCGACGATATGGGCGCCGATGGGGACCGCCACCATCGTCCAGGGTCAGGCTCGGGCAGTACTCGCGTGCGATCGCGATGTCGGAGAACCCTGCTTGTAGCGCGAGCCCCGGAGCGACTCGTCGTCGAAGGCGGCGCCGGAGGTTGGGTCATATACTGGGTCCAGCCTGGGCATTTGAAGACATGGTTTGAGTTGACATCCAGCCAATAGCTATCACAGCGATACAAGATCCATGCCGCACGACACGACACTCATCACAACGGTAGCCGCAGGCTTCGGCCTCGCCCTGGTTCTCGGCATCCTCGCCGAAAAATTGAAGCTTCCCGCTCTCGTGGGTTATCTCTTGGCGGGCATCGCCATCGGGCCGGCCACGCCGGGTTACGTGGCCGACATGGGGACCGCGACCCAACTGGCCGAGTTGGGAGTCATGCTGCTGATGTTCGGCGTGGGCCTGCGCTTCTCACTGGATAATCTGCTCTCGGTCAAGCGTGTTGCGCTGCCTGGCGCCATTGCCCAGATGACAGTAGCGACGCTCCTGGGCATGGCCATCGCGGGGTCGTGGGGCTGGGGTCTCGGCAGCAGCCTGGTGTTCGGCCTTTCGCTGTCGGTAGCCAGTACGGTGGTGCTGCTCAAGGCGCTGGAAGCCCGAGGGATCCTCGAGTCGATGAATGGATACATCGCGGTCGGCTGGCTGGTCGTGGAAGACCTGGCCATGGTGGTGGTGCTGGTGCTGCTGCCTCCCCTGGCCGGGATACTCGGCGGGACCGAGACAGACGGCACCTTCCAGCCTCCCCTCTGGCGGACACTGGGTCTGACGCTCCTGCAGGTCGGCGCCTTCGTGGCATTGATGTTGATCGTGGGGCGCCGCGTCATGCCCTGGATGCTGTGGCAGGTGGCCCGGACAGGATCACGGGAGCTGTTTACGCTTGCGGTCATTGCGGCGGCGATCACCATCGCATTCGGTGCCGCCGAACTGTTCGGCGTTTCCTTTGCGCTCGGCGCCTTCTTCGCCGGCATGGTCATGCGAGAGTCGACGTTCAGCCACCGGGCGGCTGAAGAATCCTTGCCTCTGCGGGACGCTTTCGCGGTGCTGTTCTTCGTCTCCGTGGGCATGCTGTTCGAGCCTGGCGTGCTCATCGAGAACCCACTCAGACTGATCGGTGTAGTGGCCATCATCATCATCGGCAAGTCCGTCGCTGCTGCCGTACTCGTCATCGCCTTTCACTATCCGCTGAGCACGGCCTTCACGGTGGCGGCGAGCCTCGCCCAGATCGGGGAGTTTTCCTTCATCCTGGCCGGTCTCGGCATGTCACTGGGTCTGCTCACGGCGGAAGGGCAGAGCCTGATCCTGGCCGGAGCCCTGATTTCGATCGCACTCAACCCCATGATTTTCGGCCTGATCGAGCCGTTGCGTAGCAAGGTGCTGGAGAACTCCAGCCTTGCCCGCCAACTGGATCGACGCCGGGATCCCTTCGCCGAGCTCCCCGCGTCGACCGAAGAGCGCTACCTCGAGGGGCAAGTGGTCCTGGTCGGTTATGGCCGCGTCGGACAGCAGATCGGTGAAGCGCTGCGCGGACACGCTATCCCCTTCGTCGTGGTCGAACACAACCGGGAGTTGGTGGAATCGCTGCGCAAGCAGGATATCGCGGCCGTCTCGGGAAACGCCGCCGAGCCATCCGTGCTGATACAGGCACACATCGCCCGTGCTGCCATGCTGGTCGTCGCCATTCCCGATACCCTCGACGTGCATAAGATGACCGAGACGGCGAGAACGCTGAACCCCGACATCGAAGTGGCGGTGCGTGCCCAGAGCGAAGACGACGCCAGGCTGCTGGCCAGGGAAGCGGTCGATCGCGTCTTCTTCGGTGATGATGAGCTGGCGAAGGGGATGGCCAACCATATCCTGAAGCGCTTTGCTCCCCCGCCAGGCAAAGGAGCGAACGCCGTGGCTCGGCGGTAACTGCGGGCACTCGCGACGGACGCCCTGCCCGCCGAGCGCGCCCAGGCGGCATCTGCCGCGAAGTTGCCGGCAATGTCGAGAAAGTGTCGGAAAACTCTCAACAACCGACCCCGACTCAGTCCTCGACCTGCGCCTTCACCGTGCCGACGATATGGGCGCCGATCGGAATCGCCGAGGTCGCCGCGGGCGAGGGCGCGTTGCCGACGTTCACCGTGCGCGGCGTGTTGACGAACAGGAAGTCGTCCACCAGCTTGCCGTCACGCGATACCGCCTGGGCACGCACCCCGGACGGATAGGCACCGAGGTCGTCCAGGGTCAGGCTCGGGCAGTACTTGCGCACCAGGTCCAGATAGCCCTTGCGGTAGAGCGAGTTCTTCATCTCGACGAGCCCCGGACGCAGGTTCCTGCCCAGCACCTTGAGAATGGCAGGGTCGGTGAACATCTGCACCATGTCGCCCAGCGAGATGTCCCGCTTGCGATAGCCCTCGCGCTTCATCGCCAGCACGGCATTGGGCCCCACGGTCACGCCGCCATCGATCATCCGGGTCAGGTGGACCCCGAGGAACGGCATGGAGGGGTCGGGGATCGGGTAGATCAGATGAGTGACGATCCGGTCGTGCTGCTCGGGCAGCCGATAGTACTCGCCGCGGAAAGGGCAGATGGTGAAGCCCGGGTCCAGGCCGAGCATGCGGATCACCCGGTCGGCCATCAGCCCGGAGCAGGAGACCAGGTAGCGACCGCTGAAGGTGTCCCGGGAGGTGGTCACCACCACCTCCTGGCGGCGCTCCTCGAGGGCCGTGACCTCGCTGCCGTAGTGGATCTCGCCGCCCAGTCGCTCGAACTCGGCGGCCATGGCACGGGTCACCTCGGCGTAGTCGACGATGCCGCTGGAGGGCACGAGGATGCCACCGATGCCGGTGATATTGGGCTCCCGTTCCTTGAGCGCGCCCTCGGGGAGCCATTCGCGCTCCAGGCCATTGGCCGCGGTGCGCTCCCACAACGCCTGCATGCGCTGCATTTCCAGGCCGTTGGTGGCCACCAGCAGCTTGCCGCAGGTGTCATAGCGAACCCCGTGGGCATCGCAGAACTCGCGGGTCGCCTGGTTGCCGGCCAGACAGAAGCGCGCCTTGAGGCTGCCCGGCGTATAGTAGACCCCGGCGTGGATCACGCCGCTGTTGTGGCCGGTCTGGTGGCGTGCCGGGCCGGACTCCTTCTCGACCAGCAACATGCGACGATCCGGATATTCGCGCTGGAGCTGCATGGCGGTGGACATGCCCAGGATGCCTCCGCCGACAATGATGAAATCGTACATGCCGTTCCTCTTGCGTGCCGCTAGGCGGGATGGACAGATGCCACGCCGGACCCGGCGTGGCATGTCGTGATCACTTCATGTGGCGGGATGCGGTAACGGCATCATGCCTGGCAAGGATGGCGCAGCGTCCTGGCATGGGTGAAATAGCCGCGCTGCCGCATCAACTCACGGCGCAGTTGCGGGTGCGGCGTGAAGCGATCCCGCCCGTGCAACCAGAAATGGTTGTTGATCAGCAGGAAGCTGCCCACCGGATTGGGCAGCGAGACGATGGCCGGGCTGCTCTCCAGCGACTCGGAGAGGTCGGCGAGCCAGTTGCCCTCCTCGAAGTCCTTCGGCTGCACGAACTGGTCGATATAGGCCATGATCGGGCGACCTTCGATATCCACGTCGAACACGGCGTGATGGACATCCCGTGACACCTTCTTGCTGGGCGGCGCGGTCCAGCGCATCTCGCGGCGCGCCATGGGGTGGGCGTAGAAACGCTCGAGGTCTGCCCAGTCATCGAGGTGCAGCAGCAGTGAATTGCCCCCCTCCATGTGCTGCTCGTCGAGCTTCATCATCAACACATAGTCGGTGTCCTGCTCGACGAAGGTGCCATCGTTGTGCAGCTCCATGACCCGGTGGGGCTGGCGCAGGTAGCTGTCGGAGTCGTCGACGTTCTTGACCACGAAGCGCGCATAGTACTGGCCGCTCATGGCATCGAAGTTGGAGCGCCCCATCAGGTGCGCCACGGCGGTGGCGAACTTGACCATCTCCTCGGCCTGCTCCACCCGATCCAGCCCTTCCGCCGTGACCTGCAGGCCACCGGTCGCGCGGTCGACCAGGGTATTGATCAGCACCGGCTGCAGGGTGTTGTCGCACAGCTCGTCGAGCACCTTCGCCACACGGAAACGCAGCATGGACTTGTACTCCAGCGCCTGCACGGGCCACTCGCTCACGGCCTCGAGGAAGGCCGCCACCACCTCGCGAGACACGGTCAGTTGCAGCAGGCGTGACGACTGGGGCGACGGCGCCAGGGTGAAGCCACGCAGATCGGTGGGCAGGGGCATGGCGATGTCGGGAAGCTGTGTCAGCACGGTCATGTCACGGGTCTCCTGGAATAATGATGACGCTTCATAAAAATATCTACATTTTTATATTTCGTCAAACATCCTACGCCCCCCCTGGCAATCTGCCACGCCCCCAACGACACAGCCCCGGCCGGGGCCGGGGCTGTGAGACGGGCGGGAAGGGCTCAGCGACCCGGGTAGGGCTCGGAACCGGCCAGCTCGCGGTGCATCATCCGATCGCTGTAGTCGGTGCCGTAGCGCATGCGCGACCAGGCATAGAGCGCCAGGCCGATCAGCATCCAGCCGGCGAACATCGCCCACTCGACCGGCGCCAGCGCCGAGGGGCTGCCCGGCAGGTACATGGCGATCAGGCCCAGCGAGAGGGCCACCGAGAGGAACCCGACCAGCTTGCCGTGGCGAACGCGGAAGGGGCGCGGCATGTCGGGCTCCCGGCGGCGCAACATCACGAAGGAGAGCGCCACGAACAGGTAGGCGATGACGATCCCCAGCCCACCGGCCACCACCAGCCACACCAGCGCCGGACGGCCGAAGAAGGGGGCGATGCACGACAGGATGCCCATCACCAGGATGGCACTGGTGGGCGTGCGGTGCGTCGGGTGCAACCTGGCGAGGAAGGCCGGCAGCATGCCCGAGTGGGCCAGGGCATAGATGGCCCGCGAACCGCCGACATAGAAGGCGTTCCAGCTGGTGATGATCCCCGCGATACCGGCCAGGATCATCAGGTTGCCGGCCCAGGGCGCCCGGAAGACCGCCTGCATGGCATCCGGCACGGCCAGGGAGCTTGCCGCCAGGGCCTGCGGGTTCAGCATCAGCGAGGTGCCCAGGATGATGAAGGAGTACCAGAACACCGCCAGGATCACCGAGATCATCAGCACCCGGCCGATCTCACGAAACGGCAGGTTGATCTCCTCGGCCGCCTGGGGGATCACGTCGAAGCCGACGAACATGAAGGGCACCATGATGAGCACCATCATGATGCCACCGACGACCCCCTCGCTGACATTGAACAGCGGGTCCATGGTCGCCCGCTCGCCCTCGAACAGTGCCCCGGTGATGAACATGATGCCCACCACCAGGATCAACAGGGTCACCACCTTCTGCAGCAGCGCCGCGGTGCGGATGCCAACGTAGTTGACCCACATCATCGCCACCGACCCGGCGACGCCGACGGCCACCCAGGTGGCCTTGACCTCCCAGCCGGCGATGGTCCAGAGGTGCCCCACCGCATAGTCGGGGAACAGATGCTCCACCACCGTGGGCAGGGCGACGGCCTCGAAGGCCACCACGCTCACGTACCCCAGGGTGATCGCCCAGGTGCAGAGGAAGGAGGCGAAGTGACCCATGGCCCGGTAACTGTAGACGTGCTCGCCGCCGACCTGGGGCATCGCCGAGGCCAGTTCGGCATAGGTCAACCCGACCAGCACGATGATCAGGCCGCCGATCAGGAAGGCGGTGATGGCCCCCAGGCTGCCGGCCGACTGGATCCAGCTGCCGGTCAGCACGATCCAGCCCCAGCCGATCATGGCGCCGAAGGCCAGGGCCAGCACATCCTTGCGCGCCAGGACTCGCGTCAGTTGGCCCTGTGTCGAAGCGTCGTTGCTCATGGTCATCCTCTCATCGGTGGCATCTTGTAGTAGTGGGAAATCGCCCTGAAACGTCGCTAAAAATAGTGAATAACCGACAGTCTCACAAGCCATCCTTGTCAAATATCGCCAAACTTTCGTCGCAGACTCACCCGCCCCCTGACCATACCAGGCCGCAGATATTCGTAAAAAAAGTCATTAAAATACCCATTAAAACAGACAGATAACGTAAAAACACAGGGAGCAACACGCATCGACGCGCGATCCCGGGCGGCCAGACCAAGCGTTCGATATCTTGCACGACCGCACCGACCCTCGCCCCCGTCGCCCCCCGTTGTACCCGGCAGCCAAACATCAACGAATCCACACTGGCAAAAAACGCGCGAAGCCCCCATGATGTACTCGTCGCCATCGTTATCTGGAGCATCATGAGTACGGCACGTCATACCGCCCACGCGGAACCGATCGATCCTCCGCGAAGCAGCCCTGACCTCGACGTCAGGGACCTGGAACAACGTACACGCCTCATGCGCATCATCACCCGGTTGATCGCTGTGTCCGATCTCGGCAGTCGCGAGATCGCCCGCCGCGCCGGGTTGCCGATGCAGAAGATCAGCGATCTGCTGGCCGGCCGCCTCGAGCACCTCTCGATCGACGAGTTGCGCCAGCTCTATCGCACCATCGACACCCAGGCCTCGCCACACTAGTCGCCCTGGTTCGCCCGAACACCGAACGTCCCGCCATCCGGCGGGACGTTGCTGTCAGGGCGCCCCTGCCGAGGCACCGCCTCAGCCACTCGAGAGTCAGTCACTCGAGAGATAATGCACGCTGAACAACCCCTCGGCGTCACTCCACACCACACTCGACCGATAACCGGCTCGCCCGGCCAACGCCTGGAACCCCTCGCGACTGTACTTGCAGGAATTCTCGGTATGCAGCGTCTCGCCCCGGGCGAAGGCGAAGCGGTGCTCATCGACGACGAGGGTCTGCGGGCACTGACTGACCAGGTGCATCTCGATGCGGGAGGCCGCCGCATCGAAGAAGGCCCGATGCCGGAAGTTGCCGGGCTCCACCGAGGCACCCAGTTCCCGGCGCATGCGCTCCAGCAGGTTCAGGTTGAACGCCGCCGTGACGCCCGCGGCATCGTTGTAGGCCGCCTCGAGAACGCGCCGGTCCTTGACCAGGTCGACACCGATCAGCACGCCGCTGCCCGGGGGCAGGGCCTGGCGCAGCCGGGCGAGGAAGGCCTCGGCCTCGGCCGGCGCGAAGTTGCCGATGCTCGAGCCGGGAAAGAAGGCCACCGCCCGCCGGCCCTCGACACCCGCCGGCACCCGCAGCCGCTCCGAGAAATCCGCCCAGGCCGCGTGCACCTCGAGCCAGGGGTAGTCGGCCGCCAGGCGACGGGTGCTCTGCAGCAGGAAGTCGCGGGAGATATCCACCCCCAGGTAACGACTCGGGCGCATCGCCTCCAGCAGCAGGCGCACCTTGCGACTGGCCCCGCTGCCCAGCTCGACCAACAGCGACTCCGGCCCGACCAGCGCCGCGATCTCCTCGGCGGCCGCGGCCAGGATGCCCTCCTCGGTCCGGGTCAGGTAGTACTCGGGCTGGCGGCAGATGGCCTCGAAGAGCCGGGAGCCCCGCTCATCGTAGAAGTACTTGGGCGAGAGACGCTTGCGCTCGAGGCTCAGTCCGGCGATCACGTCGTCGCGAAACGACGGCCCCGCCGCGTCGACATGCTGGTCATGGAAACGCACTGCACTGGACATCGAACCCCCTCGCTGGCGACTGGATGGCATCCCGTCGGCGGAATCCGGCTAGACTGGGCCGACGACATGCATGCCCCTCAACTCTAGAGCGAGCCCCATGATGCAACAACTGCAGCAACCCCTGGGGTTACAAGTGCTGCGGGATATCGTACTGGTCGGTGGCGGCCACTCCCACGTCGGCGTCCTCAAGCGTTTCGCCATGCGCCCGGAACCCGGCGTCAGGCTCACCCTGATCTGCCGCGATACGCAGACCCCCTACTCGGGCATGCTGCCGGGGTATATCGCCGGGCATTACACCTACGACGAGGTGCATATCGACCTGCGCCGGCTGGCGGAGTACGCCGGGGCGCGCTTCTTCGGCGACGAGGTCGTCGGCATCGACCACGATGCCCGCCAGGTGCTCTGTCGCTCGCGCCCCCGGGTGCCCTACGACCAGCTGTCGATCAACATCGGCTCTACGCCCCGCGTGGACTCGGTGACCGGCGCCGGCGATCACGCCGTGCCGGTCAAGCCCATCCATCGCTTCAACGACCGCTGGCAGTCGCTGCTCGAACGCGTCAAGCGCCACGCGGGCCGCACCCGGGTGGCGGTGGTCGGCGGCGGCGCCGGCGGGGTCGAACTGCTGCTGGCCATGCAGTACCGGCTGGGCAGGGAGCTGGCGGCCCTGGGGCGCGACCCCGGCGAGCTGACCTTTGCCCTGTTCACCCGCGGCGAGCGGATCCTGCCCACCCACAACGCCCGCGTGCGCGCGCATTTCCTCGCCACCCTGGCCAGGCACCGTGTCGAGGTCCATACCGCCACCGACGTCGTCGGCGTCGAGGCGGGTCGCCTGCAGGCCGCCGACGGCAGCTGGCACGCCGCCGACGAGATCGCCTGGGTCACCGACGCCGGCGGTGCCGCCTGGCTGCGCGAGACCCGCCTGGAACTCGACGACGACGGCTTCATCAGGGTCGACGACACCCTGCGGTCGCTGTCGGATCCGCGGGTCTTCGCCGCCGGCGACATCGCCAGCCAGGTCGCTCACCCCCGCGAGAAGGCCGGGGTCTTCGCCGTGCGCCAGGGACGCCCGCTGGCCGACAACCTGCGCGCCGCCGTGACCGGCCGCCCCCTGAAGCCCTACCGCCCCCAGGCGAAGTGGCTGGCCCTGATCAGCACCGGCGACCGGCACGCCGTGGCGTCACGCGGCGGGCTCTGCCTGGCCGGCGATTGGGTATGGCGCTGGAAGGACGCCATCGACAGACGCTTCATGGCCAAATTCAACGAGCTGCCGCCGATGGCGGAAGGTGCCATGCCGGCGCCCCGGACCAGCAAGGTGGCCCTCGACGAGGAGGAGAACGCCCAGGCGATCTCGGCCATCGCCATGCGCTGCGGCGGTTGCGGGGCCAAGGTCGGTGCCTCGGTGCTGTCCCGGGCGCTGGCGACTCTCCAGCCGGTGGACCGGGGCGAGGTGCTGGTGGGCCTGCACGCCCCGGACGACGCCGCCGTGGTGCGGGTGCCGCCGGGCAAGGCCATGGTGCATACCGTGGACTTCTTCCGCGCCTTCATCGACGACCCCTATGTGTTCGGCAAGGTCGCCGCCAACCACGCCCTGGGCGACATCTTCGCCATGGGCGCCGAGGCACAGACCGCCACCGCCGTGGCCACGGTGCCCCAGGGGCTCGAGGCCAAGGTCGAGGACACCGTCTTCCAGATGATGAGCGGTGCCCTGGAGGTGCTCAACGCCGCCGACTGCGCCCTGGTCGGCGGGCACACCGGCGAGGGTGCCGAGCTGGCCCTGGGCTTCGCCGTCAACGGCCTGATCGATGCCGACGGCGATAGCGCCCTGACGAAAGGCGGCCTGCGCCCGGGCCAGGTGCTGATCCTGACCAAGCCCATCGGCACCGGCACCCTGTTCGCCGCCCACGCCCGGCTGGGCGCCCGAGGGCGCTGGATCGATGCGGCGCTGGCGAGCATGTGCCAGTCCAGCCGCGAGGCCGCGGCCTGCCTGCGCGAGCACGGCGCCACCGCCTGCACCGATCTCACCGGCTTCGGCCTGCTGGGGCACCTGGTCGAGATGACGCGCCCCTCGGGCGTGGATGCCGAACTCGACCTGGCGGCGCTGCCGCTGCTCGAGGGTGCCGAGGAAACCGTTGCCGCCGGCATCCTGAGCTCCCTGCAGCCCGCCAACGTGCGCCTGCGTCGGGCCATCCGCAACCAGGCGGCCTGGGTCGAGCACCCCCGCTACCCGCTGCTGTTCGATCCCCAGACCGCCGGCGGCCTGCTGGCCAGCGTGCCCGCCGGGCGCGCCGCGGCCTGCCTGGAGGCCCTGCACGCCCTGGGCTACGCCCGGGCCGCCGTCATCGGCCGCGTCCTCGAGGCCGGCGAGGCGCTGGAGCCCATCCACCTACAGGGTTGAGGTCGGTGTCAGGGAGTGAGCCCGCAGGCGGCGATAACCCGCGCCAGCCCCTCCCGCTCGGCCTCGGGGCGGAACAGCGGCGCGCGCGCCAGCACCTGACGGCGCAGCCGGTCGACGAACGCCGGCTCGGCCTCGGCGCGGCGCAGCAGGTCCCTCAGGGCCGCGGTGTCGGCCACCGGGAAATAGCCGGCGTAGTCCTCGCCCAGCAGGCCGCGATTGCCGGGGATCGCCGTGGCCAGCACCGGCAGGCCGGCCACGCAGGCCTCGCTGACCACATTGGCGCCCCCTTCCATGCGCGAGCTGATCACCATCAGCCGGGCCCGGGCCATCCACTGGCGCACCCGCCAGCGGGGCAGGTCGCCGAGCCAGCGGTAACGCGGATTGCCTGCCATCTCGTCGCGGGCGGCGTCGGCCCAGTCGGGGCTGTGGGCGCCGCCGAGCTGCACCACGCGCAGCCGCGACGCCGACGGCAGCTCGCGAACGGCCAGGGCCGCGCGCAGCGAGTCCTTCTCCTCGCGCAGGTGGCCGGCGACCAGCACCTCGAACCGGCGCCGGCCGGGCCGCGGGGCCCGGGGCGGCAGGGGCCTCGCCGACTGGTGGACGACATGCAGGCGCGGCAGGACGCGCGGCGGGAGGTCCTCGGCCAGGCAATCATGCAGGCCGATCAGGGCATCGCTCGCGGCGAGGCTATCGAGGAACGCCTCGGGGTGGCTGTGCTGGAAGCGGTAGACGTCGGTCCCGGTCAGCACCACCACCAGCGGACACTCCGGAAAGGCGGCGCGACAGGCGCGAATGGCCGCGTGGCTGCGAACGGCATGCAGCGCCAGCACCAGGTCCGGTGGCTGGCCGGCCAGGCGGCAGGCATCGGGGCCATCCTCGGACCCGGCGAGGCGGACGCGGCAGCCCAGCTCCTGCAGCAGCCCCGCCCAGCGGGTCGCCGTGGCCCGGTTGCCGGCGTGCGACCCTCGACCCGCCGGTGTGATCAGGGCTACCTTCAACACTATCCACACTCCCTCACCGTCCCACTCCATCCACGAGGTCGGCATGATCCAGACGCCTCCGACACCCCCCAGGGCCGCCGACGAACTGGCGGCGATGCTCACCGACGCCCGCGAACGCAGCCTGGCGCTGATGCGAGACATCCTCGAGGCCCGCGAACTCGGCCCGCGGCTGGCGATCGTCAATCCCCCCCTGTGGGAACTCGGCCACCTGGGCTACTTCCACGACCACTTCGCCCTGCGCGGTCTCTATGGCCTGCCCGACTACCGCCTCGCCGATGCCGACCGGCTGTTCGATTCCAGCAGCATCGCCCATGACGACCGTTGGTCGCTACCGCTGCCGTCACGCGAGGCCACCCTGGACTACCTGTCACGGGTACAGCAGGCCATGCTCGAGCGCCTGCCCGACGGCGATGCCAGTGCCGCCCAGAGCTATGTCTATCAGCTCACCACGCTGCACGAGGACATGCACGGCGAGGCCTTCCTCTACACGCGCCAGACCCTGGGCGACCCGCCCCCCGCGCTGGGCACGCCACCCCGGGGCCATCTCACCACTGCGCCCGCCACCGAGACGCCCGCCGGGGCACTGCCCGGGGATGTCGACATCCCCGGCGGGCGCCATCGGCTGGGCTCCGACGCGACCCTGCCCTTCCGGTTCGACAACGAGAAGCCGCCCATGGAGGTCGAGGTGGCGCCCTTCTCGATCGCCCGGGCGCCGGTCACCAACGCCGACTTCGCCGCCTTCGTCGACGACGAGGGCTATCGGCGACGCGAGCTGTGGAGCGAGGCCGGCTGGCAGTGGCGCGAGCAGCAGGGCCTGCAGGCGCCCGTCTACTGGCGCCGCGCCGACGTCGGCCATTGGGAAGAGCGTGCCTTCGATCGCTGGCGGCCGCTGGCCCCCCATCAGCCGGTCGTGCATGTCAGCTGGTTCGAGGCCGATGCCTGGTGTCGCTGGGCCGGGCGCCGCCTGCCCAGCGAGGCCGAATGGGAGGTCGCCGCCAGCCGGGCGCCGAGTGCCGACGGCCGCGCCCTGGCGCCGGGCAAGCGCCGCTACCCCTGGGGCGACACGCCGCCGGAGGCCGGCCTGGCCAACCTGGATGGCTGGCGCCTGGGACGCCTCGACGTGGCGGCGCTTGCCGACGGCGACAGCGCCTTCGGCTGCCGACAGATGCTGGGCAACGTCTGGGAATGGACGGCCTCGCCCTTCGGTCCCTTCCCGGGATTCGAGCCCGAGCTCTACCGTGACTACTCGGCCCCCTGGTTCAAGGAAGGGCGCTACGTACTGCGCGGCGGTGCCTGGGCCACGCGATCACGGCTGATCCACACCGGCTACCGCAACTTCTTCACCCCGGACCGTAACGACACCCTGGCGGGGTTTCGCACTTGCGCCGCCTGAGTGTCCGACACGGGATGCCTCGGCAATTTTCGGTATCATGCCCCTTCCAGCTGCCTCGGGTGCCGCTGGCCACTTTCAACGTTCCACAAGGGCTACTCTCCCCATGCTCAGACACCTGCCCCTTGCGCTGGCCGTCCTGCTCGTCACTCTCGTTACCCCGCCCCTGGCCGCCGCCCAGCCCCTGGTGTTCACCGCCATTCCCGACGAGGATGAGACGCGCCTGCAGCAGCGCTTCCAGGCCGTGGCCGACTACCTCGCCGAGGCGCTCGATGTCGAGGTGCGCTTCATTCCGGTCACCTCCTACGCCGCCTCGGTCACCGCCTTCCGCAACAACCAGGTGCAACTGGCCTGGTTCGGCGGCTTCACCGGCGTCCAGGCACGCCAGCTGGTGCCGGGCTCCCGGGCCATCGCCCAGGGCGTGGAGGATCCCGAGTACAAGAGCTACGTCATCGCCAACCGGGCCACCGGCCTCGAGCCCCATGACGGCGACAGCGCCCCCGAGGGGCTGCGCGGCCTGACCTTCAGCTTCGGCTCCCGGAGCTCGACCTCCGGGCGCCTGATGCCGGAATACTTCCTGCGCCGGGACCTCGGGGCGTCGCCCGAGGAGCTGTTCGAGCGGGTCGGCTTCAGCGGCAACCACAGCCGCACCATCGCGGTGGTGCAGTCCGGCGCCTACCAGGCCGGGGTGGTCAGCTACAAGGCCTGGGAGAACGAGGTGGCGAGCGGCAGCGTCGATGACGAGCGCGTCCGGGTGATCTGGGAGACACCGCCCTACCCCGACTACCAGTGGACGGTCCGCGGCGATGTCGACGAGCGCTTCGGCGACGGCTTCACCGACCGCCTGCAGCAGGCGCTGCTCGACATGGATGATCCCGAGCTGCTGGCCAGCTTCCCGCGCTCGGGCTTCGTCCCGGCCGAGAACGACGACTACCGGGAAATCCTCGAGGTCGCGCAGTCCCTGGGGCTGCTCGACTGATGACCATGCTGGCGCTGCATGATGCCGTCGCCGCCTATGGCGAGACCCGCGTGCTCGGCCCGCTGAGCCTGACGCTGGCGCGTGGCGAGCGCGTGGCGCTGGTCGGCCGCAGCGGTGCCGGCAAGTCGACGCTGCTGTCGGTGATGTATGACCGCTGGCGCGACCAGGGGGCCGCCCTGATGCCCCAGGACCTCGGCCTGGTGGCCACACTCTCGGTGTTCCACAACGTCTACATGGGCCGGCTCGACCGCCACTCCTGGTGGCGCAACCTACTGACCCTGGTGCGCCCGCGGCCAGCCGACGTGGCGGAGATCGACGCCCTGCTCATCCGGCTCGGCCTCGATCCCAAGCTCTGGACCCCCTGCGGCGAACTCTCCGGCGGGCAACGCCAGCGCGTCGCCGTAGCGCGGGTCATCCATCAGGGCGGCGGGATGCTGCTCGCCGACGAGCCGGTCTCGGCCCTGGATGGGCCCCTCTCCGAGGTGGTCCTGAGCGCCCTGACCGAGGCCTATCCGACCGCGGTGCTGGCCATGCACGACGTGGAACTGGCGCTGCGCTACTGCACCCGGGTGATCGGCATCCAGGATGGCGCCATCGCCATCGACCAGCCCAGCCAACGCCTGGCCGCCACCGACCTCCTGACGCTCTACTGATCATGCCGCTGACCGCCACCCGCCGCGTCACCCTGGGGCTGATCCTGCTGGCCGGGGTGTGTCTGCTGTTCGGCGACTTCGAGATCAGTACCCACGACCCCTGGCAGGCGCTGGGTCGCCTGTTCATGGGGCTGATCCAGCCCGACTTCTCCCGCGTCGACCTCCTCGGCGAGGCCCTGCTGCGGACCCTGGCCTTCGCCTTCGTCGGCGTGGGGCTCGGCGCGGCGGCGGGCATGCTGCTGGCCCTGTTCTTCGGGCATGTCTGGGTGCGCACCTTCTGCGCCTTCATCCGCGCCATCCATGAGCTGTTCTGGGCGCTGATCTTCCTGCAGAGCTTCGGCCTGCACCCGATCACCGGCGTACTGGCCATCGCCATCCCCTACGCCGGCACCTTCGCCAAGGTCTATGCCGAGATCCTCGACGAGGGCGATCCGCAGCCGGAACGCACCCTGCCGCGGCGCGCCGGGCGGCTCTCGGCGCTGGTCTACGCCCGCATCAGTCAGGCCTGGCCGCACCTGGTCAGCTATACGGCCTACCGGCTCGAGTGCGGCCTGCGCTCCAGCGCAGTGCTCGGCTTCGTCGGCATGCCTACCCTGGGGTTTCACCTCGCGGGCGCCTTCGCCCAGGGCCACTACGGCACGGTGGGCGCGCTGCTGCTGCTGTTCTACGCCCTCATCGCCTCCCTGCGGCTGTGGGTGCGGCCACGGCTGCTGCCCCTCTACCTGCTGGCCTCCCCCTTCCTGCTGGGCACCGGGCTGCCGATCCTGTGGAGCAACGTCTCGCGCTTCTTCACCGAGGACATCGTGCCTGCCCCGCTGCGCCACGGCGAGGGGCTCGACGGCCTGCTGCCCTGGCTGGGCGAGCTGCTCGTCCACCAGGCCCTGCCCGGCATCTGGAATACCCTGCTGCTGACCCAGATCGCCATGGTGCTCACCGGCGCGCTGGCGATGACGCTCTTCCCGCTCGTCTCTCATCATTTCACGGGGCGCCACTTCACCGGCCGGGTGCGCGGCGCCCTCGGGCATGGGGTATTGGTGGTGATGCGCTCCACCCCGGAGTACCTGCTGGCCTTCATCCTGCTGCAGCTGTGGGGACCCTCGATGCTGCCGGCGGTGGTCGCCCTGGCGCTGCACAACGGCGGCATCATCGGCCACCTGGTCGGGCGCCGCAGCAACGAGCTCCACCTGCGCCAGGACGCCCCCGGCGGCATGAACCGCTACGTCTACGAGGTGGCGCCGCGGGTCTACGGCCCCTTCCTGGCGCTGCTCTTCTACCGCTGGGAGATCATCATGCGCGAGACGGCGATACTCGGCATCCTCGGCATCACCACCCTGGGCTTCTACGTCGACAGCGCCATCCAGGAGCTGCGCTTCGACCGCGCCCTGGTGCTCATCGTGATCACCGCCCTGCTCAACATCGGCGTGGATATTCTCGCCCGGCGGCTACGCGCCCGCCTGCGCCTGAGCCACACCGCCCAGAGCGAGCCGTAACCGGCCCGGCGATCCGAGAGACAAACGCCCCTGCCGGCAAGCCGGCAGGGGCGTCTCTCGATGGGACTCGGGACAGGATCAGTCCGGCAGATCGGTCACCGCGCCGGTGGAGGCGGAACTCACCGCCCTGGCGTACTTGGCCAGCACGCCACGGGTGTAGCGCGGCGCGGGCTGCCGCCAGGCGGCGCGGCGACGCATCAGCTCCTCGTTGGAAAGCCCCACCTCGATGGTGTCGGCCTCGGCGTCGATGGTGATCACGTCGCCGTCCTCCACCAGCGCCAGCGGGCCGCCGTCGAAGGCCTCGGGCGAGATATGGCCGACCACGAAGCCGTGGCTGCCACCGGAGAAGCGCCCGTCGGTGATCAGCGCCACGTCGTTGCCGAGCCCCCGGCCCATGATCGCCGAGGTCGGGGTGAGCATCTCGCGCATGCCCGGCCCGCCCTTCGGCCCCTCGTAGCGGATCACCACCACGTCGCCGGCCACCACGCTGCCGTCGTTGATGCGCGCCTGGGCCTCCTCCTCGGAGCCGAAGACCCGTGCCGTGCCCGAGAACCGGGTGCCCTCCTTGCCGGTGATCTTGGCCACCGCCCCTTCCGGCGCCAGGTTGCCGTAGAGGATCCGCAGGTGGCTCTCGGCCTTGAGCGGCGCCTCCAGCGGGGCGATGATCGCCTGCCCCTCGGGATAGGGCGCCACGCCTGCCAGGTTCTCGGCGAGCGTCCGGCCGGTGACCGTCAGGCAGTCGCCGTGCAAGAGGCCGGCGTCGAGCAGCGTCTTCATCAGCGGCTGGATGCCGCCGATCTCGACCAGCTCGCTCATCATGTAGTGGCCGCTGGGGCGCAGGTCGGCGAGCACCGGCACCCGCTTGCCGAGGGTGGTGAAGTCATCGAGGGAGAGCTCGACCCCGATGGTGCTGGCCATGGCGATCAGGTGCAGCACCGCGTTGGTCGACCCCCCCAGGGCGATCACCACGGTGATGGCGTTCTCGAAGGCCTCGCGGGTCATGATGTCCGACGGCTTGATGTCGCGCTCGAGCAGCTCGAGCACCGCGGCCCCGGCGGCTTCGCAGTCGTCGCGTTTCGCCTGCGACACCGCGTTCTGCGCCGAGCTGCCCGGCAGGCTCATGCCCAGCGCCTCGATGGCCGAGGCCATGGTGTTGGCGGTGTACATGCCGCCGCAGGAGCCGGGGCCCGGAATCGCCGTCTCCTCGATCTGCTTCACCTCGATCAGGTCGAGATCGTCGCGGCTATAGGCGCCCATGGCCTCGAACACCGAGACGATATCGGTGTGCCCGGCACCGGGCAGGATGGTGCCGCCGTAGACGAAGACGCTGGGCCGGTTCAGCCGCGCCAGGCCCATCAGGCAACCCGGCATGTTCTTGTCGCAGCCGCCGATCGCCACCAGGCCGTCGAAGCCCTCGCAGCCCGCCACCGTCTCGATGGAATCGGCGATCACCTCCCGCGACACCAGCGAGTACTTCATGCCCTCGGTGCCGTTGGCGATGCCGTCGGAGATGGTGATGGTGTTGAAGATCACCCCCTTGCCCCCGGCCCCGTCGGCACCGGCGCTGGCGCGCTCGGCCAGCTCGTCGATATGGCTGTTGCAGGGGGTGAGGTTGCTCCAGGTCGAGGCGATGCCCACCTGGGGCTTCACGAAATCCTCGTCGGTGAAGCCCACCGCGCGCAGCATGGCACGGCTGGCCGCCTTGCCGGGGCCATCCACCACCGTGGCGGAGTGGCGGCGGCGGGGATCCTTCGGCGTATCGCTCATGGCAGGGCCTCCTCTGGTCGATCGAGATTGACCTTCAGAGGGTGGCTGGCGCAGGCCGGCCTGGCAACCCGCCCGGGGCGACGGCCCCGCCCCTGCTGCCCTGCCGGCGATGGCCTCAGCGGGAATGCACGGCGTCGTGGAAGGCCCGCTCCCTGGCCACCGTCTCGCGGAAGCGCTCGGCCATGCGCGCGAAGCCGGCCTCGTCCAGCCGTGCCGCCTCCTCGTCCAGGCGCCGGCGCAGCCAGGCGACGAAGTCCCGGAAGGCCGGGTTGTCATGCAGGTCGATCCACTCCCCCATCAGCGGGTGCAGACCCTCGACGCGTGTCACGCGCAGGGCCCATTCCAGGTAGAGCCACTCGGTGACCACCAGCACCGCCAGCATCTCGGCGTAGCTGCCGTGCATCCCGGTGTCGTGCAGCAGGCCGCGGAAGTCCCGGGTAGGCGCCAGGTAGTCGGGCGCCAGGCGAACCTGCTCCGGTACCCCGAAGGCATCGAAGGTGCGCTGGAAGGTGCTGTTCTCGTCGCTGGTCAGCATGCCCATGAACTGGCCCAGCACCACGCGGTCGGCCATGCCCGGTGCATGGCCGATGGCATGGCCGATCAGCGCGGTGAAGGGGTCGACGAAGCCGTAGTCCTGCACCATGTAGGCGGCGAAGGCCTCGCCGGAGAGCCGCCCCTCGGCCAGGGCATCGAACAGCGGGTGGGCCACCGTGGCCGTCCAGTCGGGCTCGCTGATCTCACGCAGCCAGTCGGTGAGGCGTGGCGCTTCGCGGCCGGCGGCCCAGGCGTTCCAGGTCGAGCGGGTGGTCATCGGGCGTCTCCTTCGCGTGCCAGGGGGAAGCGGGAAGCCGGCCGGCGCCAGGCGATCAACAGGCTGACCAGGGTCGATGCCAGCAGCGCGCCGAGGAACGGCGGCAGGGTCGGGATGCTGTCCGGGAAGCTGGCCACCAGCACCCCGCCGGCCAGGCTGCCCTGGGCCACCCAGCCGGGCAGGACGGCGCCGAGCATCCCCGCTACCCCGCCGGCCACCGCGGACAGCGGGCTCATGCGCCGCCACAGGCCCAGCAACACCGGCACCACGATGGCGGCACACAGCAGGTCGGCGATCAGGAACAGGCGCAGCACCGAGAGCCCCTGCAGCGCCACCCACACCACCGGCACCATCAGCACCACCGTGGCCAGACGCGCCGCCCCGACGGAGAGCCCGCGCCGGCCGGCGCTGGCCACCGCCAGCGAGGCAATGGCGTTCTGCAGGGTATCCACGCTGGAGGCCACCAGGGTCACCGCCAGCACCAGGGCCGGCAGGCCCAGCCACGCCGGCGCGGCGGACAGCAGCGCGAAGAAGGGAATCGGCGGCTCGCCCAGCGGCAGCCCGCTCATGGCCGCCAGCATGCCCAGGGCCCCGATCGCCAGGATCACCAGCAGGGTGCTGACCCCGCCCAGCAGGGCGCCACGGCCCAGCGCCCGATCGTTCTCGGCCGCCCAGATGCGCTGCCAGTAGCCTTGATGAAAGAGGTTGGCCGCGGTCACCGCGATCACCAGCGTCAGCGCCACGCTCAGGGCACTGCCCATCGGCACCGAGGGCAGCCCCGCCCCCACCGGCATCTCCGGCAACCGCCATACCGCCACCCCACCGACCAGTGCCAGCAGGGCCAGCAGCAGCCATGCCTGCCAGCGGTCGGTGGCCAGGCTGGCGCGCAGCCCCCCCAGCACCGTATAGACCAGGGTGACCACCGCCACGCCGATCACCACCAGCGCCGGTGGCACCTCGGAGAGCAGCGCGGCGATGGCACCGATGGCGGTCAGTTCCGCCGCCAGGAAGCAGGCCATGTAGAGAATCGAGACCAGCGACACCCAACGGCGCACCCCGGGACCGTAGCAGGCCTCGGCAAATTCGCCGATGCTGCGGCCTTCCGGCAGGTGGCGGCGGATCGCCGGTCCGTAGAGCCCCAGCACGAGGAACGGCAGCGATGAGCCGATGGCGTAGCCGGCCAGGGCCACCGGGCCGACAAAGGCGCCGATCTCCGGCGGGGCGAAGAGAATCCAGGCGCCCATGCTCGAGGCCAGGAACGACAGCCCCAGGGTCGAGGCGGTCTGGGAGTTGCGGGCGGTGACATAGTCGTCGAGGGGGCCGCCGGCCCGGCGGGCCCTGAAACCGAGAACGGCAAAACAGAACAGCGCCGCGCCGAGCACGGCAGACGTCAGGTAGGGCATGTCGCGCTTCCTCCGCCGGTGTGAACCGGGTCAGGTTCCAGGGTCGGTGCCATGTGGCGCCCTCTCAGCCCCGCCCCGAGCAACGCGGCGGGACTCCCCTGGCGACAGTGGATGTAAAATCGTGAACGAACCTCAAGTTATGGCCGCAAGGGCCGACATAACGTTCGACCCACTAGAATGACACAACCACACCGGATTTCGAACGTCACCCTCGCAGGAAACCGCGCATGCCGTTTACCGAAGCCAAGGAACACGCCCCCGGGCGCCTGCACGCGATCTTCGCCGATCCCTACTCCGCCTTCGACAACCTCGTCCCCGAACGCCATCTGCACCTGCGCGTGGCCGTCGAGGCGCTGGTCGGCCAGCCCATGGCCGACGACCGGCTGCTCCTGCGCGTGATCCATGGCTGGGTGAACGGCTACTTCGAGCCCACCGACCTCAAGCACAGCGACCACCGGATCGGCTCGCTGGACGACCTGCGCGATGTCGCCACCCGCTATCACCGGGCCTTCGAGGCCCAGGCGCCCCTGCCTCGCGACGACGCCTCGCTGCTGGCCGGACCGCTGGCCGCCGCCATCGCCGCCGCCGAAGCCCGGGGCCAGGCGCTGGACGGCGAGACCCGCACCAGCCCCGCCCGCTGGCCCGCCTTCGAGCGGGGGCTCATGCTCTACACCTTCTTCAAGGTCTACCACCGCCTCACCTACGGCGAGGACGACGCCTACCGCTCCATCCACTGCGAGACGCCCGACGGCCCCCGTGAGATCCACGAATTCCACCTGGAGGAAGGCGAGTTCGCCGTAGTTGCCCCCATCGAGGGCGAGGCCGGCGACAGCGTGCTGCTGCTGCACGAGAGCCAGCTCATGCCAGTGCTGCAGCTCCTGGAGGAGTGTCAAAACCAGTCTGCTTGATTAGCATGTGGGTATAGATAGGTCATGATTACATGGGAGGCTGCTTTGCTGAATATCGATACCCGGATTCGACAAGCAGCGTTCCAGCGCTTGAAAACCATCGCCAACGAGTACGCTGGCGATGTCCCTTGGGAGGCTCTCGCTGAGCCTGTTCCACTCGACACAGATTCATTTTTCCTGGCAAGCCGGGCAATTGGCATCTTCAAGCCCAAGCAGATGCCCAACGGTATCCTGAGCATTAAGACGGTCGTACCGAAGAAGGGGCGCGTGAATATCTATTCGGATGGCACCAGCGACGAGGGAGGCTTCTGGTACTCTCTTGAGTCAGGAGGACTCGCGAAACCAGCGAATCGTCAGCTGGTGATCAGCTACGAACGAAAAGATCCAATCATTTACCTTATGGGAGTCGCGCCTGGCCGATATTTTCCTTTGTGGCCTTGCTATATCGATAGCGTCGACACTGCTCGGGAAATGTGTCACATCAGCATGCATGACCAAATCGGCGTCATGCGAAATGTAGCTGAGCCAACAGCAGCATACCAAGTTGATAACCTTGAGAAACGTTACATCATCCGTGAGGTTAAGGCCCGAGTACACCAAGCGGAATTTCGTGCCAGAGTCATGCAAGCTTACTCCAATCGCTGTGCCATGACGGGGTTGCCCGTACCTCAGTTGCTTGAGGCTGCCCATATCATTCCCGACAACCATCAGGCCAGTACTGTCGAGGTCAGTAACGGGATTTCGCTTACTCGCCTTCACCACCGGGCCTATGATGCCGGCTTGGTCGGTATCGATACAGACTATAGAATCCATCTCAATGGGGAGCTGCTGGCAACCAAAGATGGCCCACTACTTGAAAGCATGAAGCAGCTCAATGGCCAGAAAATCTCACTTCCCCGTAGCCCGGAGCAAAGGCCCAACAGAGAAGCCCTTGAGCTGCGTTACCATCAGTTCCTCATGAAGTAGGGTGCCTCACTTCTCCCTTGGCACCCGGCCCATCAGGTAGAACTCCTCGTTGGGCGGGGTGCCGGCGAGGGTGACCAGGCGGTTGGACATGCCGAAGAAGGCGGCGATGCCGCCGATGTCCCAGATGTCGTCGAGGGTGAAGCCGGCCTCGACGGGATCGCCAGCGAATACCCTCCCAATTCCCAACAACGCCGGTGCGGCCGGACGCTGCTGCCGGGGCTGACCGGTGCCTATGGCTACCTGCACTGACTGGTGGTTGATGGCCGGCGCCGGTGGAGCCGGCTTCGTGCCGATCGTCGCCCATCACGCCGCCATCTTCTCGAAAGTCGCGGGGAGACCTCAGGGGCTCCCCCTTGCCTGACCATTGCCTGCGCTCGCCCATCCAGCGTTAGTCACCGACTGATGGAGGGGCGCCCGCCCGAGCGCTACTTGAACATCCAGCTTGCCACCAGCCGCACCACTCGCGGCATGACCACATACACCACCAACGCCACGATGGTGGCGGCGATGATCCCGTGCCGTAGCCCCCAGGTATCGAGCAGCGGAAAGAGGGAGAACAGCGGCTGCCAGAGCAGCGGCACCACGAGGGTCAGCGGCCAGATGACGCCCGTGGTGACCAGCCACTGCTTCCAGCGTACGGGCTGCTTGCTGGTGGCAGTCGGCGGCGTGAACCAGTAGTCGATGCCGCTGAGGATCTCGACGGCTTCATCCTGCTGCAGGGCGTCGCGGATGTCGTCCATCAGCTCGCGGCGGTCGTCGGACGAGCGCCAGCGCTCGGCCTGGGCCTCGGAGGCGAAGCGCACCGCGATCTCGTAGTCCTGGCCGCCCTCGTGGGGTCTCAGGATATGCACACCCTGGTGACCGGCATAACGAGAGGCGGCCTCGATGATCTGACGCAGCCAGGTCTCGTAACGGTCCTTGGCATCGGGGCGGACCCGGTGATGGATGCGGATGGTGACGCCATCGCCGCCCGACAATGGCGCTGCGGATTGGAGTTCGGTCATGCGATGTCCTTCGCGGTGGGGGAAACCTTGGCGTCTCGCTATGCCTGCCAGGGCAGTGGCGGCGGCATCAGCGGTTCACCGTCGTAGTCGGGGATGCTGCCGAAGCGCGCGCTGCCGACTTCCCAGTCCCGCTGCGCCTCGGCGATCTCGGCCTTGCTGTGGCCGACGAAGTTCCACCAGATCAGGATCTCCTCGTCCAGCGGCTCGCCCCCCACCAGGATGGCCCGGCCACCCGCCGGGAGGGACAGGGTGACGGCCTCGCGCCCGCAACCCAGATAGGCCAGCTCGTTGGGCAGGAAGGTGTCGCCCTCGATGTCCAGTTCGCCCTCCAGGGGCAGCACGCCGTACTCGAAGTCTTCCCGCAGCGTCAGCCGCAGGGGGCTCGCCTCCCGGCTGACGAGATCCAGGCCCACCAGCGGCGAGAAGGCCAGGGTCGGTGCCCGCCGTCCCGCGAATTCGCCGGTCAGCAGGGTGAAGTCCACCCCCGCCTCCTGCCAGCGCGGCAGCTCCGGGTAGTGGTCGAAGCGCGGGTCGGTGCGGCGGTCGGCCTCCGGCAGGGCGATCCACAGTTGGGCGGCATGCAGGTGCGTCTCGCCGGTCACCGACTCCTCGGTATGGCTGATGCCGCGTCCGGCGGTCATCAGGTTGACCTGCCCGGGACGGATCACCTGCTGGTTGCCCAGGCTGTCACGGTGCAGCACTTCGCCCTCGATCATCCAGGTGAAGGTCTGCAGGCCGATATGCGGATGCGGGCCGACGCGCAGCCCACGGGAATCGCCCTTGAAGACGGCCGGTCCGGCATGGTCGAGGAAGCACCAGGCGCCCACCAGGCGACGGTGGCGGGAGGGCAAGACCCGATTGACGGGAATCCCGCCCACATCGGCGGTACGGGGCGCGACATGCTGGACCTGGCGCTTGCCCTCGACGACCGGGCAGTCGCGGGACGAGGCCAGGTCGCGATCATCGACGAGAGTGCTCATGGGGGTATCCTTCCGAAACTGGCGAATGGGGCTCGGCCCTCGAGGGGGCCGCCTTCAGAATAGGCGCCCCCCTGAACCATTGCTCGGGACCGAGCCGACCGCACTTAGCCCTGAGTCTGCTGGTTGTAGCTTTGAATCAGGTTGGCGTAGGCCGGTAGGTGGCCAGCCAGCAGGCCGCCGAAGCCTTCGATGTCGTTGCGCCAGTCACGGTGCAGCTCGCAGCCGACACCGAACCAGGTCATCAGCTGGGCACCGGCCTGGGACATGCGATCCCAGGCGGCCTCCCGGGTGGTCTGGTTGAAGGTACCGGAGGCGTCGGTGACCACGAAGACCTCGTAGCCTTCCTCCAGGGCGGAGAGCACCGGGAAGGCCACGCAGACCTCGGTGACCACGCCAGCGACCAGTAGCTGCTTCTTGCCGGTGGCCTTGATGGCGGCGACGAACTCCTCGTTGTCCCAGGCGTTGATCTGGCCCGGACGGGCGAGGTAGGGCGCCTGGGGGAACATCTCCTTGAGTTCCGGCACGATGGGGCCGTTGGGGCCGGTCTCGAAGCTGGTGGTGAGGATGGTGGGGATATCGAAGAACTTGGCGATATCTGCCAGTGCCAGCACGTTGTTCTTGAAGTCGTCCGGACTGTAGTCGCGCACCAGGGACAGCAGGCCGGCCTGGTGGTCGACCATCAACAGGGCCACGTCATCCTTGTCCAGGCGGTTGTAGGTAAAGGACATGGTGGTACTCCTTTCGTCAGGTTGGAATGGCCCGGCAGCACGGCTGCCGGGCAAGCACGCCAGCGGAAATCCCCCCGCTAGTCGTTCAGGGCGCCGTACTTCCCGCGTTGGAAGTCGGCGAAGGCTTGGTGGATCTCCTCCACTCTGTTCATCACGAAGGGCCCGTGGCCGACGACCGGCTCCTCGATGGGCTCGCCGCTCAGCAGCAGCAACTTGGCGTCGTTGTTGGCCTCCAGGTGCAGCTCCTCGCCGCGACGCTCGAAGCTCACCACGGCCTCGTCGCGCACGATGGTCTCGCCATTGACCTGGACGGTGCCCCCCAGCACCACCAACAGGGTGGTGTGGTCCTCCGGCACCGGCAGGGTGGCATGCCTGCCAGAGGCCAACCGCACGTCCCACATGTTGATCGGCGTGAAGGTACTGGCCGGTCCCTCATGTCCAAGGTAGCTACCTGCCACCACCCGTACCCGGCCGGCCTCGTCGTCCAGCGGCACGCTGGGAATGTCGGCATCGAGCAGCGTCTGGTAGGCTGCCGGGGTATCCTTGTCGCGAGCGGGCAGGTTGACCCAGAGCTGCACCATTTCCAGCTTGCCACCGCGCTCCGTGAAGGCCCGGGAGTGGTACTCCTCGTGGATGATGCCGGCACCGGCGGTCATCCACTGCACGTCCCCCTCGCCGATCTTGCCGCCGCTGCCGGTGGAATCGCGGTGCTCCAGCTCCCCTTCGTAGACCAGGGTCACGGTCTCGAAGCCGCGGTGGGGGTGCTGCCCCACGCCGCGAGGCCGCTTGGCCGGCTTGAAGGTGTAGGGACCGGCGTGATCCAGCATCAGGAAGGGGCTGATGTGCTCGGCCCCCATGCGCTCATAGGTGAACAGGGAACGCACGGGAAAGCCGTCACCGACCCAGTGACCGCGGGGGGCGCCGTATACCGCTTGGATCTTCTTCATCGTCGGGCTCCTGAGTGTTGTAGGGAGGCCGGTAGCCTCGATGACAAGAAGCCTATTAAATGAACGACGAACCCACTAGACGGCACATCCGGCACAGACCGTTGCATTAATAGGACAATAGAATGCAGGACCTCAATGACCTCTATTACTTCGTGCAGGTAGTGGATCACGGGGGGTTCGCACCGGCCGGTCGCGCCCTGGGGATCCCCAAGTCGAAGCTGAGTCGTCGCATCGGCCAGCTGGAGGAGCGCCTGGAAACTCGGCTGGTGAATCGCTCGACGCGCCATTTTTCGGTGACCGAGATCGGCCAGGCCTATTACCGGCATTGCGTGGCGATGCTGGTGGAGGCGGAAGCGGCTGATGAACTGATCCAGCTTAATCGCGCCGAGCCCCGGGGCGTGATACGACTGAGCTGTTCGCCGAGCGTGCTGCATTACCTGATCACCCCCCTGCTGGTCCGCTTCATGGCCCGGTACCCCAAGGTCGATATCCAGGTGGAGGCCACCAGTCGCCGGGTGGACGTGGTCAAGGAAGGCTTCGACATGGCGATCCGGATCCGTTTCCCGCCCCTGGAAGACAGCGACCTGACCATGAAGATCCTGTCGCGCAGCCCCCAGCGGCTAGTGGCGGCCCCCGGCCTGTTCGAGGACCACTCGCTGCCCCGCACGCCCGCCGACCTGTGCCAGCTACCCAGCCTGGATTTCGACCAGCCCGACAAGCAGCATCGCTGGGATCTGGTCGGCCCCGACGGGGTCACCGCCCAGATCCCTCATCGCCCCCGCCTGGTGACGGACAGCGCCGAAACGCTGCATGAGGCGGCCCTGGCCGGGATGGGCGTGGTCAAGCTGGCCCTACTGGTCGCCGGGCGCGACCTCCAGGCCGGCCGGTTGGTCGATGTGCTGCCGGGCTGGGTGCCACGCGGCGGGATCCTGCATGCCGTCTTCCCCTCCCGGCGCTGCCTGCTGCCTTCGGTCCGGGCCCTGCTGGACTTCCTCGCCGAGGAAATCGCGGAGGAAGACGTCGCGACCCGGGACGTCATCCTGGCGACCGAACGGACCAGCGCCTCCCTGGATGACTGACCGCCCGGGAAGAACGGGCGACCGTGGCCTACAGGCACCCGCAGGCCTCGTCGAAGGCGAAGCGCTCGCCCCGGGGGAAGAGCGCCGAGGCATCCCCGAACCCCAGGTTGCACAGGAAGTTGCTCTTCACCCTGCCGTCCGGCCAGAACTCCTGGTCGACGAGGCGATGGTCGAAACCGGACATGGGCCCCACGTCCAGCCCCAGGGCACGAGCCGCCAGGATGAAGTAACCGCCCTGGATGGAGCTGTTCCGGAAGGCCGTGACATCGGCGAACGCCGGGTCCTCCTCGAAGATCGCCTTGGCCCCGGGGCTGTGGGCGAACGTCCGCGGCAGGTGCTCATAGAAGGCGGTATCGTAGCCCAGCACCGCGACCACCGGCGCCGTCATGGCCTTCTCCACGTTACCGGGCAACAGCGCCGGCTTGAGGCGTTGCTTGGCCGCCGGACTCCTGAGAAAGAGAATCCTCAACGGCTGACAGTTCATGGAAGTGGGACAGTGCTGCATGAGGTGATAGAGCTCGCGAAGCGTCTCCTCGCGGATGTCCAAGTCGTACCAGACATTGTGGGTACGGGCTTCCGTGAAGAGCGTTTCGACGGCTCGGGCATCGATGGCAGCCATGAGATGACTCCTTGACTGGGGCGCTCGACGCAGCGGGCGCCCTTGACTCGACTGGCGGCAGGGTCCTGCCCCACCGCCTCGCATGAGGCCGGACCCCGCCGCCGGCGACGCCATGGCCGGGCGGGGGGATCCGGCGCCGGCTACTCCATGGTCGGCATGACGTAGTCGGCGCCGGCCCGGATGCCGGTGGGCCAGCGGGAGGTGATGGTCTTCAGGCGGGTATAGAAGCGCACGCCTTCGGGGCCATGCAGATGGTGATCGCCGAACAGCGAGTTGCGCCAGCCACCGAAGCTATGGAAGGCCATCGGCACGGGAATGGGTACGTTGACGCCTACCATGCCCACCTCGATCCGGTGGGCGAAGCGCCGGGCCGCATCACCATCGCGAGTGAAGATGGCCGTCCCGTTGGCATACTCATGGGCATTGATCAGGTCGAGCGCCTCTTCCCAGCTGTCGACGCGCACGATGCCCAGCACGGGGCCGAAGATCTCTTCCCGGTAGATGCGCATCTGGGGGGTGACATGGTCGAACAGACTCCCCCCGAGGAAGAAGCCTTCCTCATGTCCGGGCGAGGCGATGGCGACGTCGCGCCCATCGACCACCAGCCCGGCCCCCTCCTCCACGCCGATGCCGATGTAGGAGGCCACCTTGTCCCGGTGCGCCGCGGTGATCAACGGTCCCATCTCGGCGGTCTCGTCGCTGCTGGGCCCCACCTTGAGGGTGCGAACGCGAGGCGCCAGGCGCTCGACCAGGGCATCGGCGACCTCGTCCCCCACGACCACCGCCACCGAGATCGCCATGCAACGCTCGCCGGCCGAGCCGTAGGCGGCGCCCATCAGTGCATCCGCCGCCTTGTCCAGGTCGGCGTCGGGCATGACGACCATGTGGTTCTTGGCGCCACCCAGGGCCTGCACTCGCTTGCCGTTGGCACAGCCGGTGGCATAGACGTAGCGGGCGATCGGCGTGGAGCCGACGAAGCTCACCGCCTGGACGTCGGGATGCGCGAGGAGCGCATCCACCGCCTCCTTGTCGCCGTTGATGACATTGAAGACGCCATCGGGCAGCCCCGCCCGCTCCAGCAGCTCCGCCAGGAAGAGAGCGGCCGACGGATCGCGCTCCGAAGGCTTGAGCACGAAGGTGTTGCCGCACACCAGGGCGACGGGGAACATCCACAGCGACACCATGGCGGGGAAGTTGAACGGCGTGATACCGGCAACGACTCCCAGGGGCTGGCGCAGCGAGAGGGAGTCGATGTCCGTGCCGATGTTCTCGGTGACCTCCCCCTTGAGCAGATGAGGCCCCCCGCAGGCGAACTCCACCACCTCGATCCCTCGCCGCACCTCGCCCATGGCATCCGAATGCACCTTGCCATGCTCCATGGAGATGATGCGGGCGAGCTCATCGGCATGCTCGTCCAGCAGCGCCTTGAAGCGGCTCATGACCCGGGCACGGCGCAAGGGGGTCATGGCGGACCAGGACGGGAAGGCACGCTTCGCCGCGGCGACGGCCTGGGCCACCTCGGCTTCATCGGCCAGGGGCAGGCGTGCCGTCACCTGGCCGGTCGCCGGATCGTACACATCGTGAAAGCGATTCCCCTGGCCGGCGAGCCTTTCGCCGTCAACAAAGTGATGCAAGGTATTATTCATATTCACCTCGAAGTAGTGTTTAGATCTCAGAAAGCCCCGAGAAAACTGGCTTAACATCCACCAACTTTCCCCGCGAATTGCTACGCAATTGACAGGGCCAACGAACCAGAAAACCATCAGGCTCTAGAAGTGCCACTCGGCATTGAAGGTGACGGCATCAACATCGACGCCTGGCTTGCCGTGGTTTCCGAATTTGTTCCTCCATAACTCATACCCGACACCTACCCATAGGTTATTGCTGCTTCCCCAGGCGAGCTCACCTGCATCGAGCATGAGCGAGGTACGGGAAAGTTGCTCCGGCTTCGTCGCCACACCAAAGTAATCTCCCCCCTTTTCGGTATTGTAATTAAAAAAACCCTGAAATTTCATCGAAAGGCTTCCGGCTTCGAAAGGAACTCCCCATGCCAGGCTGAACTGATAGTAGGGATCAAAATCGATGCTGTCCTGGTTACCTTCGAGGCGACAGATATCGAGGCCACAGTGATTCCATTCACGAGCTAGCAAGACACTCAGATCGACAAACCCTCTTGGCAGATCGAACTTGAGCGTTGGCCCCAATAACAGCATCCGTTTACGGGATGCAAAGCTACTGTTCTTGTGACTCAGGTCGAATCCAGCCGTCAAGGCCACATCCCTGACGGGGCCGAAACTCAACGGCTCTCCGAACAGCTTTCCGTAATGCAATTGATGACGATAGACCGAGTAAACATTAATGGCCCCGGAACCACCACCGTTGATTGCATCATTCCGGTCAGACTGAATGAAATCCACATTGAAGTAATTGGATCCGTACTTATAGCCACTGACATGGGAAAACTGCACGATATGCTGTTCAATCTCTTCCTCGATGCCAGGCTCGTGAAACTGAGTGCCATATCGGTAGCCGAGGAAGGTGTCACTCCAGCTTGCGGCTTGCGCTTCGGCCAGCATCATGCTGCCAAGCATGGCGACAGAGAGCCAAAACATATGTTTTTTATTCATTATGTATCACTTTTAATTTGAAGTGTTGTCGTTGTTAGTCGCGCATCGGGTCATCCGGCCGCCCCATCCATGGGAGCGACGCCAGGTTGTTTAAACCACCTCAACGCTACCGTCGGAATAGTTCACCCGGATCTGGATCGAGCCTTCATTCATCAGCCAGGGGCGAACGGTGAAGTTGCGTGCCCCGCTGCGATGCATCGGGTCGGCGCCGGCGATGTCACGGGCCTCATCCAGAGAATCCGCCCGAATGACGACCATCCCTTCGCCATGCCATGACTGGCCATCTTCCGAGAACACGGGTCCCGCGGAAAACATGATGCCTCGCCTTTCCAGCTCTACCTGATAGGCGAGATGCTCCTCGAGGTTCTCCAGAATCTTGTCCATGTCCCCCGCGGAGGTGGTCGAGACGACATACATCTGCTTGGCGAGAAAGCCCTTCTCCTTGCAGACACCGACGATGAAATCCTTGGTCAGGGTATCGTTACTCATGATCGACTCCGATTCTTGTAATGGTCGATAATCAGCGAGCCAGCACCAGGCTCAGCCAGGGAAATGCCGCCAGAATCAGCAGCACGCACAACATGCAAAGGACGAAGGGGATCACGCCCACGAAGACTTCCTTCAGGGCCACGCTCTGATCATCCAGCGAGGCCTTGACCGTATAGACGGACAACCCGAAGGGTGGGGTGATCAAGCCGATCTCCACGGCCACCACGGTGATGATGCCGAACCAGGTCGGGTCCATCCCGAAGCTAGCGGAGATGGGCAGCGCGATGGGCACCATGATCAACAGGATGGAGACCGAGTCGAGCACGCAGCCGAGGAGCAGGATGACCAGCAGGTACATGAGGACGAACCCGACCGCCCCCAGCCCGGAGCCGATCATCAGGTGGGTGATCTGCTCGGGCACGCCGCTCATCGCCAGCATCCTGCTGTAGAGACTCGCGGCGATGATGAGAAAGAGAACGGAGACAGAGACATGCCCGGTTTCCACCAGCACCTTCCAGAACCTGCTCGGCGTCAACTTCCCCCGCAGCAGCGTCATGATGAAGGCACCCAGGGCCCCCACGGCACCGGCCTCCATCGGCGTGAAGAGGCCCGAGTAGATGCCGCCCAGCACCAGGACGATCAGGGCCAGGATGGGGACGCCCTTCTTGAGCAGGGACGCTAGGGTTTCCGCCCTTTCCTCATCGGGGTGCTGCTGCAGACTGTCGGCATTGCCCACGAAGTCGGGGAAGTACCTCGCCAGCACCACGATCAGCAGGCAGAAGCAGCCCGCGAGCAGCAACCCCGGAATGACCCCCGCGATGAAGAGCCGGCCGATCGACTCCTCGGCGAGCACCCCGTAGATGATCAGCAGCAGGCTGGGGGGAATCAGCATCCCGAGCACCGAACTGGCGGCGACGACGCCCACCGAGAAGCGGCTGGTATGCCCGTGGCGCATCATCTCGGGTACGGCGATCTTGCTGAAGACGGCGGCGGAGGCGATGCTGACGCCGGTGATGGCGGCGAAGGCGGCATTCGAACCGACGGTGGCCATGCCGAGCCCTCCCCGGATCTTCCTCAGCAACCAGCCGGCCACATCGAAGGTGTCCCGCCCGACGCCACAGACCGAGACGAAGAGCCCCATCAACACGAAGAGCGGGACCACGCCATAGAGGCTGTCCTGGATCGCGTCATTGGCGGCGGAAGCCACCATCCGCAGGGCGAGGGACGGGTCCAGCATCAGCCAGAGACTGACGAAGGAGATCAGTATCAGGGCGATGGCGATGTGAACGCCCAGATAGATGGCAATCAGCATCGAGGCGATCGCTATCAGCCCAATGATCATGGCGGACATGGCTCAGCCCCCCTTCCGTTCTTTGTAGTGGTCGCTTGCGGAAGCCAGGTCCTGCAGCGCATCGATGAGGTACTGGATTCCGGTGGCACTGCCACCGATCAGGATGACGGTCTTCACCGGCCAGGTGGGCACGGTGAGCAGGCCCTGGACGCCGATGTACTCATTGGCGTGCCATGCCTGCGCCCATAGCGGGTAGGTGCCGTAGACGATCAGGGCACTGGCCAGGATGCCGCCCAGGCTGAACACGGCACTCAGGACATGTCCCGCCACGGGGGACGTCGTGATGAACTTCTCGATGAAGATATCCGCCTTCGCCATGCGTCGATGCCTCAACGTGCTGGCCATCTGCAGGAAGACGATCGCCACGATGGACAGCGACATCAGCTCCGTGACGCCATAGATGGGTTGATTGAGCAGAGACCTGGACGCCACGTCCGCGCACACCAGGACCATCATCGCGAATATCAGCAGCGACCCCACGGCATTGAGCCCATCGACGACACGGCCGAACCATTCATTCATCATTCTTGTATTGCTCATTTTCCGACCTCCTTTCACTCTCTCGGCGCCTCGGTGGCATCGAGCGCAGCCAAGTTCATTGGAGACGACATGAATGCAAGGGGCTCGATGAAGGCGTTTCCGCCGGCGACACCCGAAGAAGTCGCGTCGTCGATGAACGTCCCTGTGCGAGATCCATCGATACCCATTCCCGGGCAGCCTCTTCACCGAGGTTTCCACCACTAGATTTCCTGGTCCCAGGCACGCATGGGCTCGATGCCCCGCTTGCGTATCGCGTCCATATAGGCCTGGAGGACTTCCCCGGCAGGCAGACCTTTGGCGCGATTGTCCTCGACCCATTCCTTCGCCAGGTTCGGCAGGTTATCGATCCACTCCCGGGTCTGCTCGTCCGACCAGGTGAGGATGGTGACCTCGGGGTTCTCCTCCATCGCCGCCATTCCCTCGTCGTAGATGCCCATCGCCCCTGTCCCGACGTTCTCGGAGTAGACACCCCCGGCCTCCAGCAGGATCTTCTGGATCTCGGCAGGCAGACCCTCGAAGGTATCCTTGTTGATGGCCAGCCCACCGAAATAGGTGGACCCCAGGTTCACCTTCGTCAGGTAAGGCGCCACCTCGTGGAGCTTGATGCTGAAGGCACCGGACGGCAGCACCAGGCTGCCATTGGAGACGCCCGTCTGAACCTGCATGTAGAAATCGGGCAAGGCCCCTTGCACCCCCACGGCGCCCGTCCCGCGCAGCCAGGAAGACAGCACCCCCGCCGCCGAGATCTTCTGGCCCTGCAGGTCATCCAGGGAGTCGAGGGGGAAGGCCGTGAAGATCTGGAAGGGATCGCTGGCGGTTGCGCCGAGGAAGACCGTGTTATTGCCTTCCCATTCGGCCTTCAACGCCGGCACGGAGCGATTCAGCTCGTTGAAGACATCCATCATGATCGCCGGGTCATCCGTAACGCCCGGCGTATAGGCCGTGACCTGCGTCAAGGGCTGTCGGGAACCCTCCAGGGTGCTGAACACCCAGCCGATATCCACGATGCCCTGCGACACCGAACTGAGGGTCGCGTTGGCCTTGTACAGCTTGCCCCCGTAGGACTCCTGCCAGTTGATCCGGTAGCCCAGATCCAGCTCGGCGATTCGGCGGTCGACCTCGGGGATGAAGTGATCGGAAATGGCGCCCACCCATGGCAGGGATTCCGGATGGCTGGCCCCGACCCTGAGATTGATCGTCTCCATGGCCTGGGCGGATTCTTCGCCGCAGCCGGAGAGTACCAGGGGGAGTGCCAGGGCAAGGGGGGAAATCAGCTTGAGGTTCATCGTCTGACTCCTGAACTTGTTGTGTATTGTTGGAGTGTCGAGCGGAGGGGGACGGGGCTGTTGTCGTCGAGGGTTATCGCCCACGCCCCTTTCTCGTCCTGGTCAGGCTGCGAGCGGGTTCACCGTCACTCATGACCGAGGAAGTCCTCGATCGCCATGTCGGGTCCCCATTGGTAGAGGGTGTTGCTTCCTCCCTCCACGTAGCCGGTTCGCGACTCGCGGTTGTAAAGGTCGCCGTCGGTGAAGTGCTCGACGATGTTGCCCGAGGTGTCGTACCAGTAGTCGAACACCTGACTGCCGAGCAGGTGTCGGCCTACCCCCCAGAAGGGCGTCCATGCCCGCTGCGTCAACCACTGGTTGCCGAGATACTGGGAGTCCACATCCTGAACCTCGAACGAGGAGTGATGGACGTGATCTCTGGGGGCACCGAAGAGGGCGACGGTGTGATGGTCCGTCCAGTCATCGCCGCGGTCGATCCGCAGGAAGACGGCATGCGGGTTATCCCGCTGTTCTTCGACCACCATGTCGGACGGCAACATGCCCAGGACGGTCGTATACCACTGGAGGTTCTCGTGGAGATCCTGGACGCCCAAGGCGATATGCCCGAGCCGGAGGATCTGGGCGGGGCCCGGTTCTGGTCGTTGCGTATCACCGAACCGCTGCTTGCTGTCGGCGGTGTTGTAGGTCAGGGCGGGTCGCATCGGCAGCGGCGCCACTGTCGAGATGCCATGGACGATATCGACCTGACGGCCGGCGGGGTCGTGGAGTATCACCCGCTCCCCGCCGCCTGGCCTGTCGAGCGCCTGCACCTCGGAGGCGCCCTCCAGGGCGGCGGCTTTCAGCAGGTCGTCGCGACTCTCGACCTCGAAGGCAATGCTGCCGAAGGATGGCGTCTCGGCACGCTCGGCGATATAGATGTAGGGGGCCGAGCAGGCGCCCCGGAAGAACACCCGATCGTCGTCCCTGGACGCCACCACCATGCCGAAGTCGCCGAGGAAGGCTTCGAGCGCTTCCAGGTCGGCGTGGCGATACACCACATGATGGATATCTTTGACCCTAAGCATATTCGCTCCATTTCTTCGCTGTTATCGTTATTCACCGATAGGAGGTACTGCCAAGGAAACACGGATTCTTGTCTTGCTTCCCGCCGCGGAGGAGCGACTCCCCTTCGGCCCATGTCCTGATCTATCTCCCTGGATTCCGCTCTCCCTTCCCTCCACGGCTTCGAAATCGCTGGTGTGCGGTCAGAGGATTATCTGGACACCGGGTTTATCAGGGTCCCCAGCCCCTCGACTTCGACGCTGCAGACATCGCCTTCCTGCATGTAGAGCGGCGGGGTCCTGGCGAAACCGACGCCGGCGGGCGTGCCAGTGACCAGCACGTCGCCGGGCTCCAGGGTCAGCACTTCACTGATGATGGAGATCAGGTCTGCCACATCGAAGATCAGGTCATCGGTATTGGCCTGCTGGACGACCTCCCCGTTGAGCAGGGTCCTGAGCTGCAGACCCTTCCCACCCAGTGGCAACTCCTCGGCGGTGACGAAGGCGGGACCGAAGGCGCCCGTGGCATCGAAGTTCTTGCCCATGGTCCATTGGGGTGACTTGAACTGGTAATCCCGCACTGAGGCATCGTTGAAGATCGAATAGCCGGCGACATGATCCAGCGCTCGGACCCGCGATATGTTGCGCCCACCGGTGCCGATGATGACGGCCATCTCGCCTTCGTAGTCGAGCTGCTCTGAGCCTGCAGGACGGATGATCGGCGCATTGTGGCCGATCAAGCTGGACGCGAAGCGCGTGAAGACCGTCGGGTAATCGGGCTGGTCATAGGGGCTCTCCTTGGTATGATCGGCATAGTTAAGTCCCACGCAGATGATCTTCGCGGGTCGCGGCAAAGGGGGCAGAAAACGGATCGACTCGCCCTCGAGGGAGCGGCCCCCACCGAGCCGTCGATGCGCCTTCTGCAGCGTCGCTTCGCCCTCTTTCAGCAACTGCGCAAGGTCCCCTGGATAGCCGGCGTCGTTCACTGTCAGCCCTCGCAGCCCCTCCTGCTCCTCGATCGCCAGGCCCTGATGCCCATCCTGTTCGAAGGTCACGAATCGCATGTCTTCCTCCTGCTGGTTGGATTTGTTTTAACTACGGTACGGTACTGTACCGTACCTGACTGGATCAAAGATCGCCCACGGACTCCTCGCTGTCAAACGATTTCTCGATCGGGATGCCCTACCTTCGTCGAAGGCGGCACCTGCAGGGCGGCCACATCAGCGGGAAGCGCCGGGCTGGGCCTCGAGCCCGTGCTCGAGCCATGATGCCTACCTCAAGCCCCTGACCCGTCATCGACCGACGCGGCTGGGCCGTCGGTTTGCTATCCGACGGCCCCGGGTAGTATGGTACTTCCAGGTATCTTTTCCGTATCGCCGAGGGAACGCATGGCACGCCCATCACAAGCGAAGAAGCGTGAAGCCATTCTCGATGCCGCAACCGAGCTCTTCCTGGAAAGCGGTTACTCACGCGTCAGCGTCGACGCCATCGTCGCCAAGGTGGGGGGATCGAAGCGCACCATCTATGCCTACTTCGGCGACAAGGATGGGCTCTTCTCGGCGCTGATTTCCCACCTGTGTCAGAAGATCGTCACCCCCATGGTGTCGCTCGATCTCATCGGGTTGGCGCCGGATCGGGCACTGCGCAAGATGGCCGACGCCTTCTTCGACGTGCTGCTGGCCCCGAACACCCTGGAGCTCCATCGACTGGTGGTGGCCGAGAGCCCGCATTTCCCGGACGCGGGCCGGGCCTTCTTCTCCGCCGCCCCCTCCATCTCGTACCGCTGCCTCTCGGACTACTTCGCCTGGGCCGAGAACGAGGGCCTGATCAAGTCGGGCAGTCCCTACAACCGTGCGCGGCTGTTCCTCGACTCCCTCACCGGGGATATCCAGCTGCGCTGCCTGTTGGGCCTCGTCGATGAGCCGGACAAGGAGAAACTGCGGGCGCTGTCCGACGAGGCGATCGACATCTTCCTCGATGGCATCGGCTACCGAAGGGCCAGCCTCCCTTGAGGCGTCATGACCGGCGCCCGGCCTCGTGACGCTTGCACGAGAGCCAGCTCATGCCGGTGCTGCAGCTACTGGAGGAATGTCAGACTATCTCCCACTACTGACTGCACGGGGTTTGTATTCAGCCGGCCACGTAAACGAGACCTACTTCTCCCGCGGCACCCGCCCCATCAGGTAGAACTCCTCGTTGGGCGGCGTGCCGGCGAGGGTGACCAGGCGGTTGGACATGCCGAAGAAGGCGGCGATGGCGCCGATGTCCCAGATGTCGTCGAGGGTGAAGCCGGCCTCGAGCAGGCGGGCCTGCCACGCGTCGGTGAGCTCGCCCACCTCCAGGCCCGTGTGGAAGGCGAAGTCGAGCATCACCCGGTGGCGCTCGCTCAGGTCGGCGACGCGGTGGTTGACGGCGACCTGGTCGGCGAGCAGCGGGTCCTTGCTGTAGATGCGCACCAGGGCGCCGTGGGCGACCACGCAGTAGAGGCAGCGGTTGCGGGCACTGGTGGCCACCACGATCATCTCCTTCTCGGCCTTGGTCAGGGTGTCGGACTCGCGCTCCATCAGGGCGTCGTGGTAGGCGAAGAAGGCGCGGAACTCGGCCGGGCGATGGGCCAGCATCAGGAAGACATTGGGCACGAAGCCGGCCTTCTCCTGCACCGCCAGCATGGCGTCACGGATGTCGGCGGGCAGGTCGTGGATCGACTCGGGAACGGGAAAGCGGCTGATGGGGGCGGACATGGCGGCTCCTGGGTGACGTCGTAGTCGGATAGGTGAACGCGATACCTCCAGTTAACGTCAACGTCATCTTGTTGTCCATGCCCGCGTCGGACTGCCGGCGCTCAGGCACCGAAGGCCAGGTGGCGCGTCACGATGCGGTTGCGTTCCCGGTCCTTGGCCTCGTACATCGCCTGGTCCGCCTGGACATAGAGCGCCTGGGTATCCGGAACCCTGTCGAAATCCTCGCAGGCGACCAGCCCGAAGGACGCCGTGACCACGCCATGCCCGGAGCCGGCGTGGGGAATCCCCAGCCCCTCGATGGCCTCGCGGAACTGCTCCAGGGCCTGGAGGCCGGCCACCAGGGTGTCGGCCTCGAGCATCAGGCCGAACTCCTCCCCGCCCAGCCGGAACAGCCGATCGCCGGCGCGCCGAAAATGTCTCTCGAGCAGCGCCGCGACCCTCACCAGCACCTCGTCGCCCGCCTGGTGGCCATAGGTGTCGTTGTAGGCCTTGAAGGCATCGATATCCATCACCGCGAACAGCAGCGGCCGGCCGAGGCGACGGCGACGCTGCAGCTCGTCGTCGACCAGGGCATGGAACTGGCGGCGGTTGAGCAGTCCGGTGAGCGGGTCGGTGCGCGACAGGGCGACGAGCTGCCGGTTGGCCGCCTCGAGATCACTGGTGCGCGCCCGGACCTGCTCCTCCAGCTGCTGGTTGAGGGTCCGCTGCATCTCGTGAGTGGCGCGCTCGGCCGCGAGCTTCTCGTTCTTGAGCCGATTGATCTTCCAGGCCAGCCCCAGGGCCAGCAGCAGGAACTCGAGCCCCGAGCCCGCCTGGACGGCATACTCGGTGACGGCGTTGTAGGGCAGCACCCCGGCCACCCGCAGGAAGTAGAGCGAGACGCCGACCAGCAGCACGCTCCACGCCACCAGGAAGATCCTGGCCAGGACGTCCCCCCGCCAGCTCAGCCAGGCGGCCACGCCGAGCAGCAGCGTGGAGAGCACGATGGCCGCGGGAATCATCAGGCGAAAGATAGGTGCATAGTGCCCCAGCAACGCCGGCAAGGCGCTCACCAGGCAGACGCCAGCCACCCCGTACAGTGCCCGGGCCACTCCCGGCGCCTGCCGCTGCAGGCTGAGATAGTGGCTGCTGAAGATGGCCTGCGTGACGGCGAACAGGCCAATGTTCAGCGGGACCATCTGGTTGTTGAACGTCGGCAGGGTCGGCCACCAGTACTGGAAGGCAAAGCCCCGTGCGGCAAACATCAGCACGAAGAAGGTGCCGAGATAGATCACGTACAGCAGCAGGGAGCGCTCGCGGGTGGCGACGTAGAGCAGCAGGTTGTAGATGAGCAGCGCCAGCAGCGCCCCGAAGTAGAGGCTGAAGGCCATCAGCTCCCGCTGGGTCTTGGCCAGGAAGCTGGCATCGTCCATCAGGTAGAGCGGCGTGGCATCGAAGAGCCCGTCGTGGGTGTCCAGCCGCAGGATCACGCGGCGCGTCTCGCCGGGCGGCAGCGCGATCGGCAGCACGAAGGTACGGTGCGCCACCGGGCGCGAGTCGAAGTCGCGGCGATTGCCGGTCTGCCACGCCTGGACCACCTCCCCGCGCTCGTCGACCAGCCAGGCATCGAGATAGTCGTGCAGCGGCATGGCCAGCTCCAGCAGCCGGCGCTCGGGCGCCGCGGAGGCATTCGCCAGGTCGACCTCAAGCCACCAGGCCGACGACGAGAAGCTGAAGTTGAGGGTGTCCTGGTCGGAGGCCCGCCAGGGCAGCCGGTCGCGGCGGGCGAGCAGCGACGCGATGTCGAGCTCGCGATCGGGGTCCTCGAGCACCGCCACCCGCGGCCCGAGGTTGAGCTCGCCCGGCATCCCGGTGACCTCGATGGCGGCCTGGGCCGGCAGCGCCAGCAGGCAGAGCAGGGCCAAAGCCCAGCACAGCCGGCGGGCCACCGACGAGAACGGCGAAGTGTGACGAGTCAAATGAGCTCCGGCATCGTATCCATACGATAACGGGACTCTACCAGCTTTCCCGACCGGCCAGGCAGGCATCGTCAACGCAAGGCGGCCCCGCCTCTCGCGAGACGGGGCCGCGTTTCACGCTCCTGGCGGTATCAGTGCAGCGAGATGGTGCTGTTGATGCCGCTGGAGACGTTCTCGGGCTCGAACCAGCGCGCGGTGACGGTCTTGGTCTGGGTCCAGAACTGGATCGCCTGCTTGCCGTTGGGGCCCAGGTCGCCGAGCTTGGAGCCCCGCGAGCCGGTGAAGCTGAAGTAGGCCACCGGCACCGGGATCGGCACGTTGATGCCGACCTGGCCGACGTCGATGTCGGTCTCGAAGCGGCGCGCCACCCAGCCGGAGTTGGTGAAGATCGAGGTGCCGTTGCCATTGGGGTTGGCATTGATGAATTCGATCGCCTCGTCCAGGGTGTCGACGCTGACCACGCAGAGCACCGGGCCGAAGATCTCCTCGCGGTAGATGGTCATCTCCGCGGTCACGTCGGCGAAGACGGTGGGGCCGACGAAGTTGCCGTGGGGGTAGCCGGCCACCTCGTAGCCGCGACCGTCGACCAGCAGCCTGGCGCCCTCCTGCTCGCCGGCGTCGATCAGGCGGATCACGCGCTCACGCGCCGCCGGGGAGACCAGCGGGCCCAGGTCGGCATCCTTCTGGATACCGGGTCCCACCTTCAGGTTGCGGGCGCCGTCGACGATGTCGTCAAGCCAGGCCCGGGCCTCGCCCACCAGCACCACCACGGAGTTGGCCATGCAGCGCTGGCCGGCGGCGCCGAAGGCGGAGCCCAGCAGGTTGTTGATGGCCTGGCTGCGGTTGGCGTCGGGCATCACCACGCAGTGGTTCTTGGCCCCCATCATCGACTGCATGCGCTTGCCGGCCTCGGCGGCGCGGCGATAGAGCTGCGTGCCCACATGGGTGGAGCCGATAAAGGAGAGCGCCTTGATGTCCGGGTGGTCGGCGATCTGGTTGGCCACGTCCGGGCCGCCGTGCACCACGTTGAGCACGCCGGCCGGGACACCCGCCTCGTGGGCCAGCTCGACCAGGCGCATGGTGGAGCTCGGATCCTGCTCGGAGGGCTTGAGCACGAAGGTGTTGCCGGTGGCGATGGCCAGCGGGAACATGAAGCAGGGCAGCATGATCGGGAAGTTGAAGGCGGTGATGCCGGCGCCCACGCCCAGCGGCTGGTTCAGGGTGTAGACGTCGACTTCATTGGCGGCATTCTCGGCCAGCTCGCCGAGCTGCAGCGAGGTGATCGAGCAGGCGTGCTCGACGACTTCCAGGCCACGCCCCACCTCGCCGGCGGCGTCGGGCAGGGTCTTGCCGTGCTCCTCGGTGATCAGCGCGGCGAGCTCCTCGGTGTGCTCACGAATCAGCGCCTGGAACTTGAGCATGATGCGCTGGCGCTTGGCCAGGGGGGTCTTGCGCCACTCCTTGAAGGCGGCCTTGGCGCTGGCCACGGCACGGTCGACTTCCTCGGCGCTGCAGAACGGCACCCGGGCGACCACGTCCTGGGTGGCCGGGTTGACCACGTCGCGCCACTCCTGGCTCTGGGACGGGACGGCCTGGCCGTCGATATACATGGGGATCTCGCGGATAGGCATGGGGGTGCTCCTCTGTGATTGGGTGGCGTTGCCTTGTTATTCGGCTCTTGCGTTGGACACTGGAAGTCGACATTCGACTTTATGTGCATGACAGCACGGAATGTGATGTCATCGAGTCTATCCAGACGCTCGACGGCATGACAACGGGCACTCGGGCACATTGTTTGTGCATCCACGCACAAACAAGTCAATCAAGGGAGACACCGATGCTGGACTGGCAGGATATCCAGATCTTCCTGGAGGTGGCGCGCAGCCAGCGGCTCACCGACGCCGCCCGGCGCCTGGGGCTGGATCACTCCACGCTGTCGCGGCGCACCCGCCGCTTCGAGCAGAAGCTCAATACCCAGCTCTTCGAGCGTAGCACCCACGGCTACCACCTCACCGAGGCCGGTCAGCGGCTGCTCGCCCACGCCGAGGAGATGGCTCGCCACGCCTTCGAGGCCGGCGAGAGCCTCACCGACCAGAACCACCAGATCGGCGGGCAGATCCGCCTCGGGGTGACCGAAGGCTTCGGCACCTGGGTGATCGCCCCGCTGCTCTCGGCGTTCTGCGAACGCCACCCGGGCGTGACTCTGGACCTGCTCGCCCTGCCCCGGGTGGTCAACCTCAGCCGCCACGAGGCGGACCTGGCGATCACCGTGGAGCGTCCGGTGAGCCCGGGGCTGGTGATCTCGCGGCTCTGCGACTACCGGCTGCGGCTCTACGGCAGCCGCGCCTACCTGCAACGCCACGGCACGCCGGCAAGGCTCGCCGAGCTGGGGGCGCACCGGCTGATCGGCTACGTCGACGACCTGATCTTCAGCGAGCAGCTGAGCTACCTGGAGCCGCTGCTCGATCCCGCGGTGGTCGGCCAGCCGGGACCCCACTTCGCCATGCGCAGCACCAGCGTCACCACCCAGCACGCCGCCGCCCTGCACGGGGCCGGGCTCGCCGTGCTGCCCTGCTTCATGGCGGAAACCACGGCCGAGCTGAGCAGGGTGCTCGACGACGAGGTGGCGATCGACCGCCAGTTCTGGATCACCGCCCGCCAGGAGCAGCGCCGCCTGGCCCGGGTGCGGCTGCTGTGGGACTTCCTGCGCGAGGCGCTCGACGCCAACCGTGCCTTCCTGATGGGTAGCACCGAGACGCTGGTGTTGCCGACCCTCTGACGCCCTCGTCCCCCGAGTCTCGGGTTGATAAAGGCTGGCTATCGAGTCGGTGGATATTCCCGCTTTGTGCTAATAGAGACCGGTGATTAGCTTATAAGGGCGACGACGAGGAACCCGACCGTCAGGCGCCCGAATGGGCATGGTTGATTCGGTTCATTGTCCCATCGGAACGTCATCGTCTATACACAGGTGACAGTTCCCTCAACGCAGCCAAGCTTGGAGAGCGAGATGGGTGATCAGCAGAACGCAGGCAAGTGTCCAGTCATGCACGGTGGCCAGACCGCCACGGGCCGTTCCAACATGGACTGGTGGCCGGAAGCCCTGAACCTGGACATCCTCCATCAGCATGACCGCAAGTCCGACCCGATGGGCGAGGACTTCAACTATCGCGACGAGGTCAGGAAGCTCGACTTCGATGCGCTCAAGCAGGACCTCCACGACCTGATGACCGACAGTCAGGCCTGGTGGCCGGCCGACTGGGGCCACTACGGCGGCCTGATGATCCGCATGTCCTGGCACGCGGCCGGCACCTACCGCATCGCCGACGGCCGCGGCGGCGGCGGTACCGGCAACCAGCGCTTCGCGCCGATCAGTTCCTGGCCCGACAACGCCAGCCTGGACAAGGCGCGCCGCCTGCTGTGGCCGATCAAGAAGAAGTACGGCAACAAGCTGAGCTGGGCCGACCTGATCATCCTGGCCGGCAACGTGGCCTACGAATCCATGGGCCTGAAGACCTTCGGCTTCTCCTTCGGCCGCGAGGACATCTGGCACCCCGAGAAGGACATCTACTGGGGCGCCGAGAAGGAGTGGCTGGCCCCCTCCGACGAGCGCTACGGCAACGTCGACAAGCCCGACACCATGGAGAACCCTCTGGCCGCGGTGCAGATGGGGCTGATCTACGTCAACCCGGAAGGCGTGAATGGCCAGCCGGATCCGCTCAAGACCGCCGAGCAGGTGCGCGAGACCTTCAAGCGGATGGCGATGAACGACGAGGAGACCGCTGCCCTGACCGCCGGTGGCCATACCGTGGGCAAGACCCACGGCAACGGTGATGCCGCCGCGCTGGGCCCGGAACCCGAGGCGGCCGACGTCGAGGAGCAGGGCCTGGGCTGGAAGAACCCCAACATGCAGGGCAAGGCCGCCAATGCGGTGACCTCCGGCATCGAAGGGGCCTGGACCAAGTACCCGACGAAGTTCGACATGGGCTACTTCGACATGCTGCTCGACCACGAGTGGGAGCTGAAGAAGAGCCCCGCCGGCGCCAACCAGTGGGAGCCCGTCGACATCAAGGAGGAGGACAAGCCGGTCGATGCCAGCGACCCCTCCCTTCGCCACAATCCCATCATGACCGATGCGGACATGGCGATGAAGATGGACCCCAGCTATCGGAAGTACATGGAGGCGTTCCGCAAGGACACGGGCTACTTCCAGGACACCTTCGCGCGGGCCTGGTTCAAGCTGCTCCACCGCGACCTGGGACCCAAGTCCCGCTACATCGGTCCGGAAGCCCCCAGGGAGGACCTGATCTGGCAGGATCCGGTACCGGCCGGCAGCACCGGCTATGACGTCGAGGCGGTCAAGCAGCGGATCGCCGAGAGCGGCCTCTCCATCGCCGAGATGGTCGCCACCGCCTGGGACAGCGCGCGCACCTTCCGCGGTTCCGACTTGCGCGGCGGCGCCAACGGCGCCCGTATTCGCCTGGCCCCGCAGAAGGACTGGGAAGGCAACGAGCCGCAGCGCCTCGCCAAGGTGCTGAAGGTGTACGAGAAGATCGCCGCCGACAGCGGCGCCAGCCTGGCCGACGTGATCGTGCTCGGCGGCAGCGTGGGCATCGAGAAGGCCGCCAAGGCCGCCGGCCACGACATCCTGGTGCCCTTCGCCCCGGGCCGCGGCGATGCCACCGACGAGATGACCGACGCCGAGTCCTTCCAGTACTTGGAGCCGGTGGCCGATGGCTTCCGCAACTGGCAGAAGAAGGAGTACGTGGTCAAGCCGGAGGAGATGCTGCTCGACCGCGCCCAGCTGATGGGGCTGACCGCGCCGGAGATGACCGTGCTGATCGGCGGCATGCGCGTGCTGGGCACCAACCACGGTGGCACCAAGTACGGGGTGCTCACCGACCGGCCCGGCACCCTCACCAACGACTTCTTCGTCAACCTGACCGACATGGGCAACACCTGGAAGCCCGCGGGTAACAACCTCTACGAGATCCACGATCGCAACAGCGACCAGGTGAAGTGGACCGCCAGCCGCATCGACCTGGTGCTCGGCTCCAACTCCATCCTGCGCTCCTACGCCGAGGTCTACGCCCAGGACGACAACCAGGAGAAGTTCGTCAAGGACTTCGTCAAGGCCTGGACCAAGGTGATGAACGCGGATCGCTTCGACTTGGCCTAAGGTCAGTCGGATGCCACGGCGCCCTCCCCCTGGAAAGAAAGCCGCGCCCGAAGGGGCGCGGCTTTCTTTTCGTCTCAGGCGCGCAGCATCACCACCAGGACCAGCAGCGGGCAGATCACGCGGATATACCAGGGCCAGATCTTCCAGAACAGGGTGTGCTCGATCTCAGGCGCCCCCTGGCGCAGCTCCCGGAGCTTGGCGTTGCGGGACAGCAGCCAGCCCACATAGAGGCAGACCAGGGCCCCCACCAGCGGCATGCTGTAGCTGATGGTCAGGGTGATGGCCCAGTCAAACAGCGGCTCGAAGTAGGCCAGGATCAGGCTGGCGATGGCGAAGGTCACCCCCGCCATCAGCCAGGTGGCCGGGCGCCGGCGGATCATGTCGGTCTCCTCCAGGGTGGAGACCGGCACCTCCAGCACCGGGAACATGGAGGTCAGGGCGGCGATGGCCAGCAGCACGAAGAAGATCAATTCCAGGCCCAGCCCCAGCGACCCCATGGCCTCGAACAGGGCGGGCATTACCATGAACAGCAGGGTCGCCGAGCTCTGCAGCTCGCCGGCCTCGTTGAACACCTCCACCCCCAGGCCATGGGCCACGAACATGGCCGGAATGATCAGCAGGCCGGCGACGAAGGCCACGCCCATATCGATCAGCATCACCTGGGCGCCGACCCTGGGCAGGTTGGCCTTGCGGCTCAGGTAGGAGCCGTAGACCACCATGGCGCCGACGCCGATGGAGAGCGAGAAGAAGGCCTGGCCCATGGCATCCAGCAGCAGCTGCCCATCGATCCGCGACAGGTCGGGTACCAGGTAGGTCTTCACCCCCTCACCGGCGCCGGGGAAGCTCAGCATCACCGCAATCAGCACCAGCATCATCACCAGCAGCAGCGGCATCAGCCGCTTGGTCCAGCGCTCGATGCCCTGGTTCACCCCGGCCAGCACCACCGCCGCGGTGATCAACATGGCCACCAGGGTCAGGCTCCAGTCGCGCCAGAAGCTCCCCTCGGCGAGCCAGGCTGCGGCCCCATCGAGGCCCAGCAGCCGGGCCAGGGCCAACAGGGCATGGCCCACCAGCCAGCCGGTGACGATGGCGTAGAAGGCCTGTCCCAGGCAGGCGGCCGCGAGCGCCAGGCCCCCGACGCCCTGGCCGAGGCACCGCGGCAGGCCGTGCCCGCCCACCTGCCCCATGGCATTGATGATGCCGCTCTGGGCATAGCGCCCCAGAGTCAGCTCCGCCATCAGCGCCGGATAGGCGAGGATAAAGGCCATCACCACATAGACCAGCAAGAAGGCCCCACCGCCGTTGTTGGCGGCCATGGAGGGAAAACTCCACACATTGCCCAGGCCCACCGCCGCTCCGGCGGCGGCCATCAGGAAGCCGAAACGGCTGGAGAACTGGGCGCGTCCCAGCGCCTTGCCCGCAGGGATTGCCTCGCCTGAGGCGCTCTTGGCTTGCGATATTGTCATTGGAGTGTACTCACCAGGTCGTGCTGTGGATGGCGGACTCAGCCAGCCGGCTCGCCGAGTCGTTCGAGAATGTCGAAGTGGTCGCAATCGGGAAGCGACCGGAGGTCGGCCGAGACCCCGGCCACCCGGGCCCGGGCATGCAGCGCCTCGCCCTGTTCCCGGAAGGCCGGCGGGTCGAACTCGCCATGCACCAGGGTCAGCGGTGGCAGGCCCCTCAAGGACTGGCACAGGGGGCTGAGCCGCTCGGCCCGATCCCCGAAGGGCTCCATCAGGTGACCTCCGAACGCACCTTGAAGCGAGCCTCCAGGTACTCGCGGTTTTCTACCACCTCGCGGAAGTGGCGGGCCGCCTGCCAGACGTCCTCGTAGCTCAGGTAGAGCGGCGTGAAGCCGAAGCGCATCAAGCCCGGCTCCCGGTAGTCGCCGATCACGCCGCGGGCGATCAGCGCCTGGACGATGGCATAGCCGTGCTCGCGCTCGATCAGCGCCACCTGGCTGCCGCGCTCCTCCACCGCCGGGGTGATGTCATCGATGCCGTGAGCCTCCACCACATCGGCCAGGCAGTCGCGGAACAGCTCGGTCATGCGCAGGCTCTTGTCGCGCAGCGCCGCCATGTCCACCTCCTGCCACAGTTCGAGGGAGGCCTCCAGGGGGGCATAGATCAGCGCCGAGTGGGTGCCGGTGCGGAAGCGGGTGATGTCCGGCGCCGGGGCATAGTCGGCATTGAAGGCGAAGGGCGCGGCATGGCCGTGCCAGCCGGATAGCGGCTGCCAGCCGCCCCCCTGGTGGTCACGATGGACGTACAGGAAGGCCGGGGCCCCGGGGCCGCCGTTGAGGTACTTGTAGGTGCAGCCCACCGCATAGCGGGCACCACTGCCATGCAGGTCCACCGGCAGGGCGCCGGCGGTGTGGGCCAGGTCCCAGACGATCTCGGCGCCATGCTCGTGCACCAGCTCGGTGGTGGCGGCCATGTCCCGCAGGCGCCCGGTGCGGTAGTTGACCTGGCTGAGCACCACCGCCGCCACCCGATCATCGAGGTGGTCGGCGAGCTCGGCGCCCTCCGGCAGCACCCGGTGCTCCAGGCCGGCGAAGCGGCACAGGCCCTGGGCGATATAGCCATCGGTGGGGAAGTTGCCGCCCTCGCTGAGGATCACCGGGCGCACCCGGCCCCGGGACTCGGTGATATAACCCAGCAGCTTGAAGAGATTGAGGGTGATGTTGTCGGTGACGATCACCTCCCCCGGCCCCGCCCCGATCAGCGGCGCCAGCAGGTTACCCAGGCGTTCCGGGGCATCGAACCAGCCCTGGTTCCAGCCCTTGATCAGCTCGTCCCGCCACTGGTCGCGGGTGGTGGCCAGCGCCTCCCGGGCGGCCAGGGGCTGGGCCCCGAGGGAGTTGCCGTCCAGGTAGAGCACGCCCTCGGGCAGGGCGAAACGGGCCTTGAAATGGGCCAGGGGATCGCGGCGATCGAGTTCGCGCACGGTGTCGAGGGTCACGGGCATGGAGTACCTCCGGAGAAGATGGGCAGCGACTGCATGACCGTGATTCTAGGAGGCCCGGCGCGGGATGGGCTTGCGTTGTCTGGCGGGATTCCGGCCAATGGTGCAAGATAATTGCGAAATCATCAGGATTCGTGCAAATGATCAACATCGACCGCTTCGACAGCAGGATCCTGCGAGCCCTGCAGCGGGACGCACGCCTGACCCTGGGCGCCCTGGCGGAGGCCGTCAGTCTCTCCCCCAGCCAGTGCTCCCGGCGCATCGCCCGGCTCGAGAAGGAGGGCATCATCGAGGGCCATGCCCTGCGCCTGAACCCCGAGGCCCTGGGGCTCAAGGTCACCGCCTTCATCTTTCTCTCGGTGGACAAGGGGCGCATGGCCGCGCCCCGGGAGGCGGTCGCCGAGCTGCTGGCCCGGGACGAGGTGATCGACTGCCATACCGTCACCGGCAGCCACGACTTCATCCTGCGGGTGGTAGTGGCGGATCTCGCCGAGCTCTCCCGCTTCCTCTCCACCACCATCAGCCCCATGGCGGGCATCCGCGATATTGCCACCCAGGTGGCCATGGATACCCTCAAGGTCAATGGCCCGCTGAGGGTGACCCCCTAAGGGCCCGGGTCGAGGGATCGGGTTCCTACATCGCCGTTCGGACCGACCAGAGCTCGGCCGATACCCCAGCCGCCCGAGCCCGGGCCAGGAAGGGCACGGCCAGGAAGTCGGTGGCCGAGGCGTCCAGCTCCTGCCAGTAGCCGCCATGTGAGGAACACCAGCAGCGGCCAGGGGCCTTCGCCCTCGGGGAGGAAGAGGTTCACGCCCTCCAAAATACAGAATACTGTTCTTACCCTGCTTGCTGTTTGCGGAATTTCGTTTGGGGCTGATCGATGTTTTCGCGGCGACGATCCCCAGCCTGGCCTTCGTTCCCGGCGTGCATGTGAACTATGCTGCAACGGTGCTGCCGATGAAAGACGGCCTGCCAGAAATGCATGATTTTCCGGCCGAAATTGGCGGGTCGGGCGAACAGGTGCCGGAATAGCATTCCGCCTTTCGGGGCAAAACCTAAAGGCAGGGAATATCATGACAAGGATCGCAATCGTTCAGGAACCGCCGGTGTTTCTGGATCGTGAAAAGACAATCGCCAAGGCTGCCGCCAAGGTTGCCGAGGCGGCAGCGCGCGGTGCGGAACTGATCGTGTTCAATGAAGCCTTCGTGCCCGGTTATCCGGCCTGGATCTGGCGGCTCAAGCCCAGCACGGACTGGGGGCTGAGCGAGGCGCTGCATGCCAGGCTGGTGGCAAATGCCGTCGATCTGTCCTCGGACCAGTTGCAGCCGCTTTTCGATGCGGCGGCCAAGGCCACGGCAACCGTGATCTGCGGTATCAACGAGCGCGACAGCAAGACCAGCGGCACGACGATCTACAACACTCTGGTCACGATCGGGCCCGATGGCACGCTCCTGAACATTCATCGCAAACTGATGCCGACCAATCCCGAACGCATGGTCTGGGGCTTCGGCGACGCCAGCGGGCTCAAGGTCGTCGATACACCCGCCGGCCGCGTCGGGGGCCTGGTCTGCTGGGAAAATTTCATGCCGCTGGCGCGCTATGCGCTGTATGGCCAGGGGATCGAGATCCATGTCGCACCGACCAATGACAGCGGCGACGGCTGGCTCGGCAGCTTGCAGCACATTGCCCGCGAGGCGCGCTGTTGGGTGCTTGGCGCGGGCAATGTGCTGCGGGTCAGCGATCTGCCCGCGGATTTCCCCGACCGCGAACGGCTCTATCCGGATGCGGAGGAATGGATGAATCCCGGCGACAGCGTGGTGATCGCGCCGGGCGGCGAAATCGTCGCCGGACCGATGCGCAAGGAGGTCGGGCTGCTTGAGGCGGATATCGATGTCCCCCGTGTTGCCGCCGCTCGCCGTGCCTTTGACGTGGCCGGGCACTACAGCCGGCCCGACATTTTCACGCTTGAGGTCGATGCCCGGCCGCAAAGCCCGATCGCCTTCAAGCGCTGAGCGCCGCGATCAGGCCCCGACGTCACTGTCGTTGCCCCTGCTCTTGCGACTTCGGCCGTCCCGCCTGGATCCGAACTCAGTGTCCGCCAATGCTGGGTAAGCTCACCTCGAGCTGAAGCCTAGATCAAGGTCCGAACCTGCCAGAGTTCCGGGAAGAAGCGCAGGTTCAGGACCTTGGTCAGGTAGGCGACCCCGCTGGTGCCCCCGGTGCCACGCTTGCCGCCGATGATCCGCTCCACCGTCTTCATGTGGCTGAAGCGCCACTTGTGGAAGTTGTACTCGGTGTCGACCAGTTTCTCGGCCAGCTCGTAGAGCTCCCAGTGCTCGTCGGTATGGCGATAGACCTCGGCCCAGGCCCGCTCCACCTCGGCGCTGCCCTGGTAGGGCTGCGACCAGTCCCGTGCGAGCAGGTCGGCGGGAATCTCGAAGCCGCGCCGGGCCAGCAGCTGCAGGCAGAGATCGTAGAGGCTCGGCGCCTCAAGCACCTCGGTCAGCCGTTCGTAGTGCCGTGGATGGCCGCGGTGCACCTCCACCATGGCGGCATTCTTGTTGCCGAGCAGGAACTCCAGCTCCCGGTACTGGTAGGACTGCAGGCCCGAGCTCTGGCCCAGGCTGTCGCGGAAGCTGGCGTAGTCCGCCGGGGTCATGGTGACCAGCACCTCCCAGGCCTTGATCATCTGCTCCTGGATGCGAGCTACCCGCGAGAGCATCTTGAAGGCGGGCCGGAGCCGGTCCTCGGCGATATGCGCGGCGGCGGCGTGGGTCTCGTGGAGGCACAGCTTGAGCCACAGCTCGGCGACCTGGTGGATGACGATGAACAGCATCTCGTCATGCTCACCGGACTGGGGTTGCTGACAGGCCAGCAGCGACTCCAGGTTCAGGTACTGGCCGTAGCTCATCGCCTGGTCCCAATGCACCGCTTCACCTGCCAGGCTGTCCAGTGGGGGACCGCCCGATGGCGTCTCGCGCTTGGCCATGGTGCCTCCTCGCTCAGGGACTCTCCTGCTTCAGGGTGGGCGACGGCCGGCCGGGGCGCCAGCGCCTGGCGATGATCCCTCTTGCCGCGATCCTCTCCAGAGCTACCGTCAGGGGAGATCGACGCCTCGCCGATGCTCCCGCCTGACCTGCTCCCCCACACGAAGATTGCCGACACCCACTCCACCAGCAGCAAAACGGTGCAAGAACATCATATAACACACTGTATTATAACAATTTTACTGTTATGTCGGGAACCGGGCTTGACAACCTTTGGATGCTGGACGATAGTTATTACGTGCATTAGCACGTGATTAGCACATTGTTAGCACATGAATGCATAAAATGATCGCGCGGACTGAATCGGACCTATCCTCATACCAAGGTGACGACAATGAAAGTGACTATCCTGGGCAGCGGCGCAGCTCTGCCCGACCCGAAGCGCATGCACTCGGCATTCCTCATCACCGTCGACCAGGACCACCACTACCTGCTCGACTGTGGCCATGGTGCTACGCATCGTATCGTCGAGGCGAATGTCGATCCAGCCATGGTGAATAACATCTTTCTGAGTCACCTTCACCATGATCACTGTTCCGACTATCCTTACTTCGTGATCTCGACCTGGATGTGTAATAGGGACACACAAATCAAGCTGTTCGGCCCCAAGGGGACCAGAGACTTCAGTGAAGGCCTACTCGAGAACGGCGCATTCAAGGTCGATATTGAGGCACGCTCGGCCTATCCCAAGCGCCAATCCAACATGTTTGCGATTCGTCCCGAGATCACGGAGATCGAAGAGGGTGGGCTTATTTTCGATGATGGCGTAGCCAAGGTATATGCCCTGCCAGTCGACCACATCCCTCCCGAGACGTGCGTATGCTTTGCCTTCAAAGTGGAAGCAAATGGCAAGTCGGTCGTCTTCAGCAGTGACACCACGGCCCTGGACTCCATGGTGGATTTCGCCAAGGGGGTGGATGTCCTGATTCATGATACGACCTTTCCTCAGGAAGCGATGGACTACAGGAAAGAGCTCGGAGTTGGCACCTTCTCCCACTCTACGCCTCGCGAAGCGGGAAGAATTGCACAGCGAGCTGGTGCCAAACGGCTCGTTGCCAATCACATCGTTCATTATGACAACCCGAGCCCAGTCGTCCAAAAGTATCTGAAATCTCATTTCCCCCCCGGAATGATCGGAGCAGAGCTTCTTGACTCCGTGAGCGAAGACATCAAGTCAGAATATGATGGTCACGTGCTACTGGCCCACGACCTTATGAGAATCGACATATAGGAAAGTTTCATAAAACCCTCTCCAGAGCCGTGTAGACCATCACACGGCTCAGACAGAAATCATTCCCTTAACCTAAAGGGCAATAAGATGAAAATAATACACAAGATTATCCCATCAATTCTTGCCGCTGCCCTGATCACAGGGCACGCCCATGCAGCCACGGTGGGCATAGGAAGCAACCCCCAAGGATCCGTCGCCTACTCCTCCGCCTCCGCCATTGCGCGAGTCGTCTCGGAAAACTCCGACCACCGCATGCGTGTAGTGCCACAGGGAGGCCCGGAAACGACGATTCCCATGGTCAATGATGGAGCCATGGAGTTCTCCGTATCCAATGCTGTCGATGCCATTTATGCCGTCCGCGGCCAGGAGATCTTCGAAGGGCGAGAGTACAGCAACATGAAGGTAGTCGCCGCGCTATTCCCTCTCAATGTTGGCTTCTTTGTGCATGACAGCTCCGACATTCATAACATTGCCGATCTAGCTGGGAAACGGGTACCGACAGGTTTCGGACGCCAGCAGGGCCTGCTGATGATGAGCCGTGCCATGCTGGCTACCGAGCAGCTGAGTGAGGATGATATCAATGGCGTCTTTACTCCCAGCGGCACAAGGGGCATCCAGGATTTCATTGCTGGGCGCACTGATGCGGCTGTCTTTTCAGTAGGCTCAGGCGCCGTGGCAGAAGCCAATGCCAGTGTTGGAGGCATTCGCTTCCTGTCACTCAGCGATACCCCCGAGGAGCTAGAAGCCATCAGAGGAGTAACACCGGGGGCTTTCATCGCCACTTTGAGCCCGGCTCCCAACCTCCCCGGCATCATCGATGAAACCAATGTCTGGATGACACCATTCGTATTACTGGCCAGTGACAACACGCCTGATGATCTCGTCTACGAAGTCACAAGACTCATTCATGATCATGCAGAGTCGCTGGCTTCTGCTGCAGCGGTGTTCAAGTCATTTGACCCCATGAACATGATGGTTGAGCTTGAAGACATCGAGTACCACTCAGGCGCCTTGAAGTTTTATGAAGAGATTGAGGAACCCTGATCATGGCAACTCAACAAAAAAGGCAAGCCTTGGCGTCGGTAGCGATCACCCTATTCGCCCTCATTCCCTTGCTTGGAATCGCATGGGCACTTGGTATTTCCGACATGCTAGGGATCAACCTATATAATGAACAGGTCTTGGCGAGCGCCATCGCGCTCGCCCTTCCTGCCACTTTCCTTAGCTTTTCCAATGGAGAAAAATTTTCAACATGGCGAGTCCCTCTGGATGTCACCCTTGGCTTACTGGGGTTCCTGTCCGCTACTTATATTGCGATAAACTATCCGCGGGTGATCAGTGAGCTGTACACCCGTCCGGCAGACCTTTTTGTCTGCAGCACTATCATCGTTGTGGTGTGTCTTGAAGCGACCCGGCGGGTGGCAGGACTCCCCTTGGCTTTAGTGGTATTTTTCTTTCTTCTATTTGGACTTGTCGGACACCTGATCCCTGGAGACCTGCAGGGAAGGCAGACCGACTTCGACCTCCTGATGGCCTACCTTGCCGGTGATTCGAACAGCATGCTCGGAATGCCGCTATCAGTCACTATCAACATCATCATCGCCTTCATCTTATTTGGCGTAATACTTGAAAAAACCGGAGGAGGAAGCTACTTCACCAACCTGTCACTATCTCTTTTAGGAAAATATACCGGTGGAGGAGCAAAAATCGCCATTACAGCTTCGGCACTTTTCGGTTCAATTTCCGGTAGCGCCGTGGCCAATGTCGCTTCAACCGGGGTAGTGACAATACCGATGATGCGCAAGACTGGCTATAAACCAGAGCAAGCAGCGGCTATCGAGGGGGTTGCCTCCACGGGCGGTCAATTGGCACCTCCTGTCATGGGCGCTGCCGCCTTCCTCATGGCTGAGGCCTTGCAGATTCCTTATCAGGAAGTCGTCATTGCGGCTCTGATTCCTGCCTCCCTCTACTTCATATCTCTCTATTTACAGACTGACTTGCTGGCACGCCGAGATGGCATCCGTCCGGTAGCGAAAGAGGATATCCCCGTATTCGGAAACATCTTCTTCGGTGGACTTCACTACCTGACAGCATTCATCATACTGATCGTTGCCTTATTCGCCTTCAGGTTCCCGCCCGGGGAGTCGGCCCTATTTTCTTCTGCGTTTCTACTCATCGTTCAGTTCTTTCCTGGCATTGGACGAAAGGAGCACCGTATCTCATCCTTTTCAGGCATCGTGGATCTGCTGTCCACAGCTGGAAAGACCTGCGCCACGATCATTGTGATCTGCGCATCGGCAGGCATCATTATCGGGGTCTTGAATATCAGCACCCTGGGATTCGCCCTGACTCTCTCGCTTCTTGAGCTGACAGGACAAAACCTGGCTACTCTGCTCATCATGTCCGCCGCGCTGAGTATCATTCTTGGCATGGGAATGCCAACCGTCGGCGTCTATGTACTGCTGGGTACTCTGGTAGCCCCGGCGATCGTCGAAGCAGGAACGACTCTAATGGGTGCTCACCTCTTCGTGCTCTACTTCGGCATGATGTCGATGATCACGCCTCCTGTCGCCATTGCAGCTTTCTCGGCAGCCGCAATCGCAGGTACAAGGCCAATGCTGACAGCAGGAAAGACCGTGCTTCTTGCATGGACAGCCTACGTCATCCCCTTCCTTTTCGTCGTCTCTCCTCCCCTGCTACTGGAGGGTAGCGCACTGGAAGTGACAGAGGCGGTAACGATGTCCATTCTGGGTATTGCGCTCGTCTCAGTGGGTAGCGTGGGATACTATTTTGGCAAGCTTTCACTGCTTATGAGAATAATCATATCCGCCATGGGTGCCGGCTGCCTTCTGGGTGTCCTGTACCCCATGCTTGGCATCATAATGGGCACAACTTCAATTGCTCTCCTAGTCTTCTTGGGCATGAGAGGAAAACGGAGTAATTCCGCGAGCCAGACCACATAACCACCTCACCAATATGCATAACAATTATAGCAACAACTTCCATTTGGCCGGACGTTTCCGGCCAAACCTCCTCCCTCGAAGGCACAAGTCATGGCCAACCAGGACTGAAATCGAGATCTACATGACTGCTCCCCATGACCAAGTGAAAAATGATATCGCCCCCACAACAGAGACAAAGCCATTTTCCGCATATATGGAATATTAAATACCAGGAGGTGTGAAGCATGCACCATCCGTATTCTCAACGAATGCCCTGCCTACTCACCCAACAAATAAAGGGACACACATGCTGTTGAATAAAACACCGACAGACGCTATCATCATAGATTTTCCCACACCTTCAAGTGCACCTGGCTCAAAATTTGAAAAAAATCTTGGCAAGAAGGAAATCATAATGAGTGAAATTCTTAAGGCTCTCGCCGAGCTCGAGAGTGATACAGCCAACTTTGATTACAGGTTCAAGGACTTCCCTTTCTATTATATAGCCTCCATTCAGAAGCGCCTGCAGGACAACCTGGCTCAATCCCTAAGGCCTCATGGAGTAACTCCACAGGAGTGGCGTATCCTGGCCTCGCTCAATGAGACGGATGGCCTGAGCACCACCGAGATTTCTGCCATGACGCTTCTCGAGCGTTCAAGGGTCAGCAGAATCACCGACAGCATGAGAGATCATGACTGGATTACAAAGCAAGATAACTGTACGGACAAGCGATTTTCGCTTGCTTTCCTTACAAAAAATGGCCGCGACAAATTCTCGGAAATCCTTCCTGTCGTCTGCAGCGTCCATAAGAAACTTCTTCATGGGTTCGACGAAAGTGAGGCGCAGCTTTTCATCGGCTTTCTAAGGCGTGTTAATCACAATGCTCTACCTTGATCAGCCTCACCACATAGGTCTTGTCGTAAGTGGACCGTTACCACACTGACCTGCCCAACCCTCTTCATGGAAGGCCTCCATCACCGAGAAGTGGAGGGTGCCGGCGACGCCAGGCCTCGAAGAACTCCGGCGCCTCCGGTACCGCGGCTCGAGCGCTGATGCCTACCAGGCTTGCAGTAGCGCCAGGGTCAGCCAGGGCTGCCAGGCCAGCAGCACCAGGGCCAGCAGGCTCATCAGCAGGAAGGGCACCAGCGCCCGGAAGATGCGCATCGGCGGCACCCCGGTCATGGACGAGCTGATGAAGAGCCCCGCCCCCACCGGCGGCGTCAGCAGCCCCAGCACCAGGGTGAGGCACACCACCACGCCGAACTGGTAGGCGGTGATATCGAACTGGCCCTGGGCGATGGGCAGCAGGATCGGCACCACCAGGATCAGCGCGGCGATGCCGTCGACGATCATCCCCACCAGCAGCAGGATGCCTACCACCAGCAGCAGGAACAGGAAGGGGTCGGTGGTCAACGAGGCGATCCAGGCCGCGGCCATCTGTGGCAGTTGCTCGTAGACCACCACCCAGCCGAACACCCCGGCGGCTCCGATCAGCATGATCACCAGGCCGGCATTGAAGGCGGTGCGCCTGAGGATCTCCGGCAGCCGGGCGAAGGTCAGGTCGCGGTAGACATAGCGGCCGATCAGCAGCGCCGCCAGGGACGCCAGGGCCGCCGACTCGGTGGGCGTGGCCAGGCCGGCGAGGATGCCGCCGATGATGATCACCGGGATGCTCATGGCCGGCAGCCCCATCAGCAGGAAGCGGCGGGCCTGGGCCCGGGTCGGCCACTGGCCCCGGGGATACTGCTGCACCAGGCCCACCGCGGCGATGGCCAGGAAGAACAGTCCGCCCATCATCAGCCCCGGGATGATGCCGGCGATGAACATGTCGGCGATGGGCACCTGGGCCATCACCCCGTAGAGCACGAAGAGCATCGACGGGGGGATGATCGGCGACAGCAGGCCGCCGGCGGCGGTAATGGCCGCGGCGAAGGGCTTGTCGTAGCCGTCCTTCTCCATGGCCGGGACCATGGCTCGGGACATGATGGCGATCTGCGAGGCCGCCGAGCCGACGATGGCCGCCATCATCATGTTGGCCACCAGGTTGATATAGACCAGCCCGCCGCGGAAGCCGCCGACCAGGATCCGCGCCAGGTCGATCAGCCGCCGGGTCAGGCCGCCTTCGTTCATCAGCTCGCCGGCGAGCATGAACAGGGGGATGGCCAGCAGGCCGTAGTTCTCGATGGCCCCATAAAGCTGCTGGGGATAGGAGGCGAACAGCAGGCTATTGCCCGAGTCGGCAATGTACCAGGCGGCGGTGAGCGCCAGCACCAGGGCGATGGGCACCGCGCCCAGCAGCAGCACGGCGAAGACGACGAGGGTCATGCCAGCCTCCTTTGCCCGGGCCAGAGGCCTTTCAGGCTGTCGGTGAGATTGACCAGGCCATGCAGGCCAAGCGAGACGGCGAAGATCGGCAGGCACAGCCAGACCCAGAACTTGGGAATGCCCAGCGTGCGCGAGGTTTCGGAGTAGATGAAGTTGAAGGTCTCCCCCTGGAAGGCCTGCAGGTCAAAGCCGCTGGCCCACAGGGTGGCCGGGTCGTACCAGCGCCAGCACAGCACGGCCAGGAGGAGCGCGAAGAACAGCACCATGGCGTCGACGAGCAGATGCAACCCCTGACGCAACCCGCCGGGCAGGGCATCGGCCAGCAGGGTCACGGCGACCCCCTCGCGGCGCTTGAGCACCACCGAGGTGGTGAAGAAGGTCATCCAGATCATGGCGTGGATGGCCAGTTCGTCGGTCCAGTAGAGGGCATGGCCCAGGGCGCGGGTGGCGATATTGAGCAGGATCAGCAGGCTGATCATCGCCGCCAGCCCTGCGGCGATCACCCCCTCACACCGGGCGATACCGGACGAGAGTCGTTGGAACATGACGGCCTCCAGGGGCCCCGGCGCCTGGCCGGGGCGGTTCGGGATCGGGCGGGAGTTACTCGGCCAGCTCGGCGGCCGTCTCGCGCAGTCGCGTCAGCGACGGCGCCTTGGGGGCCCAGATCGCCTCCCAGTCGGCGATGGCGCCGGCGAAGAAATCGGGGCCGACCTCGGTGACGGTAATGTCCTGGCGGCGCAGCTCCTCGCCCCAGGCCTCATGGTGCTCCTGGAAGTGGGTCATGACGTTGTCGGCATGCTCGGCCATGGCGCTGCGGATCAGCTCGCGATCTCCGTTGTCGAGCTGCGCCCAGACGCGCCCGGAGACCACCGCCACCATGGGGAACATCATGTGATTGGCGATCACCAGGTTGTCGGCCTGCTCGTAGAATTTGAGCAGTCGGATGGAGTCGTAATCCATGTCGATGGCGTCCACCTGACCATTGGCCAGGGCGTCATAGACCGCGGGCAGCGGCAGCGGCGTGGGAGCGGCGCCGGTGGCCACATAGAAGTCGCGGATCGGATCGAAGGGGGTGATACGCACCTTGAGGCCGCTCAGGTCATCGGCGCTGTCGATGGGCTCGCGACTGAGGATCTGGCGCATGCCGGCCATGCCGTAGCCCACGCCCACCAGGCCAGCCTGGGCCGGCATCGCCTCCAGCAGGTCGGTGGCCGCCTCGGAGCGCAGCAGGGCGGCGGCTTGATCGATATCCTCCACCAGGAAGGGCGCATAGAGGGCGCCGAAGTCGGGGATGCGGTTGGAGATCTCGGCGAGGGTCAGGAAGGCCATGTCCAGGGAACCGGCCTGGAGCTGCTGGACCATCTGCGCCTCGTCGCCCAGCTGCTGGGCGGGAAAGATGCTGACGCTATGCTCGCCGCCGGAGCGCTCGGCCAGGGTCTCGGCGAAACCCTCGGCCTCCTGGGTCCAGATATGCGGCTGGGGGGTGACCAGGCCGAGACGGAAGTCCCGGGCCTGGGCGGTGAAGGCGGTGACGGTGAGCGACGCCGCCACGGCGGCGGTCATCAGGGTCTTGATGGGGGTCATGGGGAGGTCTCTCTTGTTATGTCATCGAGAACGAATGCCCCGGCCGCGGCGGGCCGGACCATCCATCAGGCGTCTTCCAGGGCCCGCGGGCGCTTGTGACGGCTCTGTAGCTCGGCGGCGTCGGTCCTGGCCAGTTCCACGTCGAACACCACCTCGGTGAAGGGGCCAGTCAGGCCACGCAGCTCCGCCTCGGCGGCGTCCTCGAGGCGGTTGGCGTCGATCACCAGTTCCTCGCGGGTGGCGAAGGCGAAGTCGTCGTAGGTGTAGGGATCGCCGGCCAGGTTGATCTGGGTGGTCAGGTGCTTGTGACCCGGCGCCGAGATGAAGAAGTGGATATGCGCCGGACGCTGGCCATGGCGGCCGAGCAGGTCGAGCACCTGTTGGGTCGGGCTGTCCGGCGGGCAGCCGTAGCCGGACGGGATGATGCTGCGGGCGCTGTAGCGGCCGTCGGCGTCGGCATGGATGGTGCGGCGCAGGTGGTACTCCGACTGGGTGGGATCGAAGAAGGAGTAGTTGCCCTTGGTGTCGGCGTGCCAGATCTCGACCTTGGCGCCAGGAACGGGGTTGCCGTTCACGTCGCGGACCTGGCCGGTCAGCCACATCACCTCGGCCTCGGTATCGCTGCCATCGTCCATCCGCGCGAAGCCCTCGGCCTCCGGGGCGCCGGCCACATAGAGCGGGCCCTCGATGGTGCGCGGGGTACCGCCGGTCAGGCCGACCTGCTCGTCGGCGGCGTCCATGCGCATGTCCAGGTAGTGGTCGAAGCCCAGGCCCGGCGCCAGCAGGCCGAACTGGGTCTCCTTGCCCAAGGCATTGAGCTGGCTGATGGCACCCCAGAACTCCTCCGGGGTGACGTCGAAGTCATCGATCAGCCGATAGACGTCGGACAGCAGGCGATGCAGGATCTGCTTGGCCCGCTCGCTGCCGCCGGCCTGGTCGAAGCCGCTGACGGTCTTCAGGAAGTCCTGCACTTCGGGGGTATCGAAGATCTTCACGGTCATGGTCATGGCCTCTCTAGTTGTCGTTCTTTACCCGTTGCGATACGGGTCATGGCTGAGTTCACCCGTGAGTCAGCTATCGTCGTCACGGATGGAGGAGGGATGGCGGCACAGCGGCTTGACGTGGATCTCCATCCAGGGAAACAGCGGCAGGTTCGAGACGATCTCCTGCAGCTCGGCGTTGTCCTCGACGTCGAAGATGCTGACGTTGGCGTAGCTGCCGGCCACCCGCCACAGATGGCGCCACTTGCCGGCGTGCTGCAGTTCCTGGGCATAGGCCTTCTCGGTCGCCTTGATCTCGGCGGCCCGCTCGGCCGGCATGTCCGGCGGCAGCTTCACGGTCATTTCCACCTGAAAAAGCATGTCACCTCCTGTCGGGTTAGTTGGGCCGCGAGTAGTGGCGGAACTTGTCTTCGTCGATCCGGATGCCGAGCCCGGGCTCCCTGGGCAACTCGACCCCAAAGTCGTGATAATCAAGCGGCTTTTCGACGATATCGTCCTTGAGCAACAGCGGACCGAACATCTCGGTGCCCCAGGCCATCTCGGGAAGCGTCGCCCAGGCATGCAGCGAGGCGGCGGTGCCGATGGTGCCCTCGAGCAGGGTGCCGCCGTAGAGGCCGATCCCCGCGGCCTGGGCCACATGGACCAGCTCCAGCGCCCCGAAGAGCCCCCCGGACTTGGCGATCTTCAGGGCGAAGGCACCGCTGAAGCCACTGGCCACCAGGTCGAGGCCATCGCGGGCATCCTGCACCGCCTCGTCGGCCAGCATCGGCACGTTGAAGCGGTTGGCCAGGCGGATCAGCCCGGCGTGCTCGCGGGCGGGGATGGCCTGCTCGATCAGCGCGATGCCGGCGTCCTGCAGCGCCTGGATGCCGCGCACCGCGGTGGCTTCGTCCCAGGCCTGGTTGACGTCGACGCGCACGCCGGCCCGCTCGCCCAGGGCCTCCTTGATGGCGGCCACGTGGCGCACGTCCTGGTCCACCGGGTTGGCGCCGATCTTCAGCTTGAAGTCGCAATGGCGGCGCTCGTCGAGGCGCTGGAAGGCCTCGTCGATGTCCTTGCGGGTATCGCCGCTGGCCAGGGTCCAGAGCACCGGCAGGTGGGCCTGGCGGGCGCCACCGAGCAGCTCGGCCACCGAGAGCCCCAGCCGCTTGCCCTGGGCATCGAGCAGCGCGGTCTCGAGCGCCGACTTGGCGATGCAATTGCCGCGGGCATGGCGGGCCAGGCGGGCGCGCAGGGCGTTGACGTTGCCGGACGGCTGGCCGACCAGCAGCGGCGCCAGGTAGGTGTCGATGTTGCGCTTGATGCTCTCGGGGCTCTCGGGGCCGTAGGCCAGGCCACCGATGGTGGTGCCCTCACCCAGCCCTTCGATGCCGTCGGAGTGGCGCATGCGCACGATGACCATGGTCTGGCAGGCCATGGTGGCCATCGACAGCTTGTGCGGCCGAATGGTCGGCAGATCGACCAGGTACGTCTGGATCGCTTCGATACGAATGTCGTTCATGGTGCTCTCAACTCATGCGGGTCGGGACCGGGAAGTGGCGTCTCATCAGCTCGAGACGAACTTCTCGAAGAACACGCGGTGCTCACCCACCTCGCGCGCCTCGAGCCAGTGCTTCGAGGCTTCGATCATCGGCGGCGGCCCGCACAGGTAGGCGTCGAAGGGCTGGGCCAGGAAATCGAGATCGAAGAGGTCGCAGACCACGCCCTGCTTGCCCCGCCAGGCCTCGGACGGGTTCATCACGATGGTGTCGAAGGCGAAGTCGGGCAGGGCCTCGGTCAAGGCATCCAGGCGCGCCAGCTCGCTGAGGTCCTGCTCCTGGGTCACCCCGTAGCACAGACGGATCGGCTGGGCGCACTCGCCCTTCTCTGCCAGCTGCTCGAGCATGCCGAGGAAGGCCGACAGCCCGGTGCCGCCGGCCACCATCAGCAGGGGACGCTGGATCTCGCGCAAGTAGAACGCGCCCAGCGGGGCCTCCAGGGAGATCGCATCGCCCGGGGTGCAGCGATCACGCAGGTAATCGCTCATCACGCCGCTGGGCAGCAGACGGATCAGGAAGCGCAGCCTGCCCTCCTTCACCGCCGAGGTGGCGAAGGAGTAGGCCCGCCATTCGTCGGTGCCCGGCACCTCGAGGCGCGCATACTGGCCGGGCAGGTACGGCAATGCCTGGGCGGGATCGTCGAGGGTGACCTCGAGGATGGCGGCGGCGTCGGAGACCTGCTCCACGGCGCTGACGGTGCCGTCATGCACCTCGGTGGCCACGCTGCAGACGTTGGAGTCGATGTCGAAGTAGAAGGATGCCTGGCTGGAGCGCAGGCGAGTCTGGCACGCCAGCACATGCCCTTCGCCGATCTCCTCCTCGGTCAGGGCCTCCTCGTCGATATACTCGACGTCGACGTCGCCGGACTCGCGCAGGCAGCGGCAGGTACCGCAGACCCCTTCGCGGCAGTCCACCGGCAGGTTGACCCCGTGGCGCTGGGCGGCGTCCATCAGCAGCTCGTTCTTGTCGACCTTGACGAAGCGGGTAGTGCCGTCCCGAAAGACGATGGCGGCTGTGTTATGCATGACTCGCCCTCCAGCGTGATCAGACGTGATAGAAGTCCAGGACGGAATCGATCTTGTCGTTGAGCAGCACGGTGTGCTTGCGGGTGATCTTCCAGTCATCGCCGTCACCCCGCAGGGTGTAGTCGGCGGTACCGAAGAAGTGACCGCTCTCGCCGAAGCGATGGAAGTGGGTCACCCAGTTCACCCGCGCCTGGACGCTGCCATCCTCCCGGGGTACACAGCGCACGTTGTCGATCAGGTGCAGGGTGCGTGGCATGGGCGTGGAGGCGGCGGACTTGCCGGTGCGCAGGCGGAAGATACGATCCTCCAGCCCGGTGCGGTCGGCGTAGTACATCAGCGACATCTCACGCTTGGGGTCGGACGTGATCTCGTGCTCGCCCTTCCACTGGGGAATATGGAACTCGCACTCCGGGGCGAACTGGTCGAGATAGGCATCCCAGTCCTGGGTGTCGCAGTAGTCGGCGACCCGATAGAGGAACTGCTCGATGGATTGCTGCTGGCTCATGACTTACACCTCCTGGAGCTTGAGTGCTTTCTTCTCGAGGCCCTCGAGCAGCATCCGCTGCCAGGTGCCGTGCTGGTTGACGTAGAGCCCCTCATGGGTGAACTCGGTGCCGGTGATCACCGGCTTTATGCCGAGCACCTGGCTGTTGTGGGTCTCGCCGTATTCCCAGCTCTGGTAGCCCCGGGAGATGTCGTTCCACTCGGTGGCCCGCGCCTCGAAGCCGCGCTGCTGCTCGCGGAACTCCACCAGGTCGTCTGGCGTCCCCATGCCGGAGACGTTGAAGAAGTCCTCGAACTGACGGATACGGTTCTCGCGGTCGGCGTCCGACTCACCCTTGACGCCCAGACACAGGCTGATGACCTCGGTCTTGTTCCAGGCCACGGGGCGCACGATGCGCAACTGGGAGCTGATCTGGTCCATGAAGAACAGGCTGGGGTAGATGTTCAGGTTGCGCAGCCGGTGCATGGTCCACTCGGCGCGCTCCTGGGGATGCTGCTCCAGCAGGCGCGGCATCACCGTGGCGTAGCCGGGACGCACCTGGGGGTTGGGCATGTCGCTGAACAGCAGGCTGTGGCCGTTGGCGAAGGAGAACCAGCCGTCATCGGTGTCCTTGTCGCCGGCACCCAGCTTGCTGTAGTCGAGGGTCTCGCCGCTGCTGCCGTGCAGTTGGGCCTCCAGCTCACGCCGGTGCTGCACGGTGGAGACGTAGTTGTAGTGCACGGTGCTGACGTGATAGCCGTCCAGGCCGTTCTCGTTCTGCAGCTTCCAGTTGGCGTTGAAGGTGTAGCGGGACTCGCCGGGCAGCACCTCGAGCTCACCATCCTTCGCCTGCTCCACCATCATGTCGAAGAACAGCTTGGTGTCGCCGAGGAACTCCTCGAGGCTGACGGTGGACTCGGTGTCCAGGCTGATGAAGACGAAGCCACGGTAGCTTGCGATCCGCGCCTGGCTCAGGCCACGGCTGGCCTTGTCGAAGTCCTGGGGATATTCGCTGGGGGCCTTGACCTTGACCAGGCGACCGTCGGACTTGTAGCACCAGGCGTGGAACGGGCAGGTGAAGGTGGACTGGTTGCCCTTGCAGACCCGGGTCAGGGTGGCGCCGCGGTGCTGACAGGTATTGGCCAGCGCCCGCAGCTCGCCCTTGCCATCGCGGGTGATGATCATCGGCTGGCGGCCGGCCTGCATGGTGATGAAGTCGTTGGGGTTGGGGATCTGGCTCTCGTGGCAGGCAAAGATCCACTGCTTCTCGAAGATCAGTTCCATCTCGAGATCGAACAGCGCCTCGTCGGTGAACATGTCCCGCGCAACGCGAAAGACGCCATCGTCGGGGCGAAAGTCGATACAGTTCTCGATAAACGCCTGCCATTCGGGGAGGGGGCGATGTGCTGTCATCGGTCGTTACCGTCTTGTTGCTTGTCGTGGTACGACCCACCTTAGGCATCCCCCCCTGGGGCCACTATGCGGTTATTGGAGGAAGGCTATGCACTTTTTCCGCCGGGCAGGATACCCATGCCGGCAGCCTCACCCTTCCGAGCCCCGGTCTTTGCCCAGATGATTCACGAGGAATTCCCGCCCGCCCCGAGGAGCTGAAACGGGCGGCGACCGGGCCGGGCCGCGCCGCTTCCATCAACGAGAAAGGCACCGGCATGTAAATTGCCGGTGCCTTGTGCAATCGCGTCGGACGTCACGGGATCAGAACGGGATGCTGGCCTTGAGCCACAAGGCATCACCCCTGGGGCGATTCTCGACGAAGAATTCTCTCTCGTATTTCAACGAAACGAAGGCGCCTTTGCCGTTGTCCAGCTTAATGGAAGGGCCGATGGCAAAGGCCTGTCCTTTGTTGCCGATATCGACGCCATTCAACCTATCTCCGGTGATCTGCCGGTAGGCATAGCCCCCGACACCCACTACCCAATTGGGATGTACACCGTAGCCCAGTGCATAGTCGACATGCAGCTCCTGACCGGATCGGTAATTGGTGTCACTGTTCTCGAAGTTGTAGTCATACATCAACTTGAGATCCCAGTTGATCCCCCCCGGATCGACATGGGAAATCGCATAGACCCCCTGTACCGTCCAGTAGTTACGGCCGATATTCGCCAGTCTTCCCGTATCGTAGCTGCCGGTGGGGGCGATCACGTCGATACCGAACGCACTATGCAGGCTGGCGCTGTGGTGATAGGCCAGCGCCATGGTGAGATCGACATCTCCGAGACCTCGGTCGCTGTCGTGCTGGCCATTCACGGTGACGTCCACGTCGACCAGCGGAAAGAGCCCGGCGAAGGCCAGCTGACCGCCCCACAGGGTCTGCTCCGTGACCCAGAGCAGCCGCGGCGCCACCACATTGGCGCGCAACCGGAAGTCGATGGGCAGGCGATTGCCCTGGTCATCCCGGAACTCGTCAGCGGCATAGTGATTGGCATAGAGCAGCGGATAGACCCCGGGGGGCGGCAGGGCCCCCATCAGGAAGTTCTCGGCACCCATGGGGTAGCTGGAGCCACCCCCTTCGGTGGCTTGGACCGTCGCCGTGAACAGCAGGGTCAGGCCGGCGACGCCGGCCCTCAGCGATGCGTAATTGTGGGTCATGGGGTTAGTACTCATGGCTTGTTGTTGTTTTCGCGTGGAGCCGGCCAGCCGGGCCGGTCCCGCGCCGGTTGGGTGGTCAGGCGATGACGCGTTGAAAGTTCCCTTGATAGAACACCAGCGGCTCCCCCTCCTCGGTGTCGAAGCGCTGCACACGTCCGACGATCAGCAAGTGATCCCCGGCGATACGTGTGAACTCGACGCGACACTCAAGCCGGGCCAGGGCCCCCGCCAGCAGCGGCACCCCCTGGGCGTTGGCGTGATGCGCGACCCCCGCGAACTTGTCCACCGCCGGCCGGGCGAACTGCATGGCCAGCTCATCCTGATGTGCGCCAAGGATATTGACCGCGAAGGGTCGCCCCTCGGCGAAGGCCGCCAGATTGGGCGAGCTCAACACCAGGCTCCAGAGGATCAGTGCCGGCTCCAGGGACAACGACGAGAAGGAGTTGGCGGTGATACCGAGCGGCGCCCCCGTCTCGGTGGTCGAGGTCACCACGGTGACGCCGGTGGCGAAACGCCCCAGGGTATTGCGCAGGGCCCGACCATCCAGCGCCTCGGAAAACTCGCTGGCATCGCCCCGTGCCGGGGCGGGTGCAGTCATGTTGGTCATGATCAAGCCCCCTTCTTCAGGTGAATGTTGACGAAGTGATCGCAGGCCTGGGCATCCAGCCACCAGGGCAGGTAATCGGGAGGGTTGTCGAAGCCATTGGCCAGCACCGAGGCCAGCGCCGGCGAGTGCTGTGCCGCTCCCAGCAGCTCGAGGATGTGCTCGGCGGGCGGCAGCAGCATGCTGTTGGTCCAGTTCACCACGTCCTTGGCATAGCGCCAGTAGGTCTCGAAGGTGGCCTCCATCCAGGCGGTATCGAAGGGAGCCTCGCCCCGGGCCAGGATGGCGTCCAGGTAGACACGGCTGCACTTGGCGCCGTTGTTCGAGCCCTGACCGGTAATGGGGTCGTTGACCACCAGGGCATCGGCGATGCCCAGCACTCGGCGACCGGAAGGCAGGGTCGCCACCGGCTTGCGCACGGTGGGCGGAAAGCGGCCGGCGAGAATACCGTTGTCGTCGCTGAGCTGAACGCCCTTGCAGCGTTCCGCCTCCCAGGGGGCATAGGTACGGATCAGCTCAAGGCTCTTGACCAGATGCTGCTCGGGGGTCGATACCTCCTGCCAGCAGTCCATCGGGCCCCCGGGGATCCCCTCGAACACCATGATCTCGCAAGGGCCGTTGAGGGTCAGCGCCGGGAAGACGAAGTACTCGCCGACGCCCGGGATCAGGTTGAATGCCACCCGCGAATAGGGCTCCTTGGGTTCCATGCCCTGCACATAGGTCAGGGCTAGGGCCCGCTGGGGCTTGTCGAAGCGGGAACGTGACTCGTCGCGCTCGAACAGGCGCACGATATCGCCCTTGCCGGCGGCCACCAGCACCAGGTCATGGCTGGCAGCCAGCTCCTCCAGGTCGTCGATGCCGGCATCGCGGATCACCAACTCGCCACCCAGGCGCACGAACTCCTCCATCCACACCGGCATCTTGAGTCGCTGATCCACCGATTGGGCCGGCCGATCCAGCGGCGCGGCCCAGTCGATCAGCTTGGCGCCGGGGCGTTCGGGATCGGGCACCGTCATGCCGATGCCCTCCACCGGCGGGCAGTCGCTCTCCCAGAAGTTCAGCCCCAGGTCGCGCTCGGTCTGCAGTGCCTGGTCGAACATGCACTGGCTCGACATTACGCGACCCTGGCGGATCTGCTCGCCGGTGCGATTGGAAAGCAGGGTCACCTGATAGCCCTGCTGCAGCAGACCGATGCCGGTCTGCAGACCGGACTGGCCGGCCCCTACGATTGCGATACGTCGGGTCATGATGATCTCCATCATCGATTGTTGTTGTTCCAGCCGGACGGCTGGTCCAGGGTTGGCTCAGTCGGCCAGGCGGGGAATCGCCGGCACGCGCTGCTCGGGCCCGAGGGCCGAGTAGCCCCCATCCACCGCATAGTCGGCGCCGGTGACGAAGCTGGCCTGGTCCGAGCAGAGGAAGCGCACCACTGCCGCCACCTCCTGCGCGTCGCCAAGCCGGCCGAGCATATGGAAGTCGGCCGCCACCCGGTTGGCCTTGTCCCGGTCGCCGCCGCAGATCTCGTCGATCACCCGCGACCAGGTCCAGCCGGGCGAGACCGAGTTGACGCGAATGCCGTCCGTGGCGAAGTCCAGTGCCATACTGCGGGTCACATGCTTGATGGCGGCCTTGCTGGCCGGGTAGAGCCAGCGCCCGGTCTGGGCGGCCTGGGCCGAGATGCTGCTGAAGTTGACGATGGCACCACCGCCGCGCTTCACCATCGCCGGGCGCACCGCCTTGGCGGCCATCACGGTGCTGACGAGATTGACGTCCAGCGCCTTTAGCCAGTCGGCGCGGGACGACGCCTCGCCCTCGTCGAGGTAGCTGCAGGCCAGGTTGGTCAGGCAGTCGATCCCACCGAAGTGCCTCTCGACCTCGTGGACGGCGGACGCCAGCTGGTCGTCGGAGGTGATGTCGGTTTCGATGAAGAGCCCCTGCTCACCGAGACGATCCGCCAGCACGGCACCGGCCTTGGCATCGATATCGAGCAGGGTGACGCTGGCGCCGGCCTCGACGAAGGCCTCGGCCACGGCGGCACCGATCAGGGTCGCGCCGCCGGTGATGACGACGCTGCGGTTGTTGAAATCGTTCATGGCTTTCCCCTCCTCTCGTTACCGGCCGTCGCTCTCCGCCCACCTCGCCATCAGGCGGTTGGACGGCAGCGTTTCGTCCAGCAGCTTGGCGGCGGTTTCCCGGCCGGCCACCGGCAGTCCTTCGGGATCGAGCACCCCGATCTGCACCAGCAACGAGGCCTGATCCCAATAGATATGCTCGTGGTAGAGCTTGTCGCCGCGGAACTTGACGATCGCCACCAGGGGAATCTCGACATGCTTGCCGGTAGGCGGAATGCCCGGCAGCAGCCAGTCGATCTCCCGATCATGGGTGAAGCAGAACAGCAGCTCGTCGACGATCTGGGTCGCTCCGATGGTGCGCGAGAGGGGAATCAGGGTGGTGTCATCGGGATTGCTGTCGACGAAGTGATGCTTGTAGAAGCGGTACAGGTCCTTGTGGCCGACGCCGCCGGTAAGGGTCGGGATATGGTTGACGTAGGGCTCGGCCACCATGGTGGCCATGGTGTCGTCGACGTTGCGGGTGGAGAACTCGTACTCGCAGTGCTTGTCCCACAGGGCCGAGAGGTCATAGTGGGGTCCCATGGCCTTGCGGAAGGCGGCCACCGAGCGCTGGTGCGCCATCAGCGCCGATGGCTTGTCATAGTGCTCGGAGCGAGGCCGAGCGAAGGCATGATCCACCCCCGGGTAGAGGTAGAGTTCGATATTGTCTCGCTCGCCGAGCGCGGCCTGGATCTCCTGGCGTGCCGCGGCGGGGCAGTACTCGTCGTTCTCGGCGAAGTGCAGCACCAGCCGGCCGCGGATGTTCGCCGCCTCGTCGAGGTGCTTCTCGATGCCCATGCCGTAGTAGCCGACGGCGGCATCGACATCGCAACGACAGGCGGTCAGGTAAGCCAACCGTGCACCGAGACAGAAGCCCAGCGCCCCCACGGCGCCCGTACACTCGGGGCGAGAGCGGAGTGTCTCGATGGCGGCGGCGATATCCTCGATCCCCCTATCCTGATCGAAGCCCTGATAGAAGCCGAAGGCCCGCTGCCACTCCTCGGGCCCATAGCCCAGCTCGATGCCGGGCTCCTGGCGCCAGAACAGATCCGGCGCCAGCACCACATAGCCCTCCTCGGCGTAGTAATCGGCGATCTCGCGAATGGTGGCGTTGACGCCGAAGATCTCCTGCAGCAGGACGATACCGGGGCCGCTGCCCGAGGCCGGCAGCGCCAGATAGCCACTGAAGCTGCCGCTACCATCCGCGGCCTGGATCTCGATGGAAGTACCCATGTTCATGCCTCCTGGTGTTGTTCCTGGATTGCGGAAATCCACACCACCACCTTAGGCAAGGGCCTTCCTGTCACACGATCCGCTGAATGCAGCGGTTATCCGTTCCGTGCAGAAAGTGCATTGACACGACTTGGATCAGGAGATCGAGCCTTATACTGGAAGACACAAGCAAGACACACCCGCTCGGTTGAAGCGGGTAACGACAATAACTAGAGAAGCTCCCCATGACTTCGAAAGACCGTCTACCCGACTGGCTCAGGTCGGCGTTGCTGGAGGACGACCACCGACTCGTGTTCAGTTCGCAGACCCTGGAGGAGACCCAGGAGAGAGTCTCCGATGTCTTCAAGCCGCATCGACTGGATCCCCTGGGGAAAAGCGGCGCCCTGGAGGCGCGCTTGCACTCGGTTGGCTTGGGCAAGGTGTCGTATCACCGGCTGGCCTACGGCAGTGACGTGCAGATCGACCCCGAGCAGCTCGAACGCTTCTACCTGATCCAGATGCCCCTGCGTGGCCAGGCCGAGATAGTGAGCGATCAAGACTGCATCACCTCGGGCCAGACACTGGCCTCGGTGCTCAACCCGACGGCGCGCGTCAAGATGCGCTGGAGCCACGACTGCGACCAGTTGATGCTGCGGATCGATCGTGAGGCCATGGAGCTGGCGTGCAGCCGCCACCTGGGTCATTCGTTGCGGACACCACTATGCTTTCATCCGCAGCTCCATTGGCGGGCTGAGCCCTGCTGGTACAACCTCATCGCCTACATCACCCGACTGCTGCATGAGTCGCCCCAAGCCACCAGAGAGCCACTGATCGCCGCCCAGCTCGAGCAGCTCATCATCACCACCCTGCTGACGGTACAGCCCCATAGCTACACCGATGAGCTTCACCAGGGCGACCGGCGTTTGGCTCCGCGCCACGTCAAACGGGTCGAAGAGTACATCGAGGAACATGCCCAGGAGCCGCTGACACCGGCCCAGCTGGCCGCGGTGGCGGGTGTCAGCCTGAGGACGCTCTATACCGGGTTTCACGATTTCCGGTACCAGAGTCCGATGGAGTACCTGCGTAATGTACGGCTGCATAGGGTAAGAGAAGCCCTGCTGGCGAATGATGGCAGTGGCTCGATCACCGAGATCGCCATACGCTGGGGCTTTACCCATATGGGCCGCTTCAGCCAGATCTATCGCATGACCTTCGGCGAGTCCCCCAGCGAGACCCGGCGCCGCGCCGGCCAGTGACGGCTTCAGGGATGCGACAGAAGGAGGCTTTGCCTCAACGCCGATTGGCGGTATCTTCTATGGAACTGGTCATTGCTTGATCAGGGTGGCAAAATGAGCCCACCAGTTCGCAGTGCGTACCCAAGGGCGACATGCGAACATTGGCCTCGACCGTCTCTCCACGGCCATCGCGATGGCCCGACGACAACCACACCCGACGGCGAGGCAAGGAGGAACCATGACCGTATCCCCTGCCCCGACGCGTCAGCAGATCGCTGCCGAGTTCCAGAACGCCGACTCGGCCTGCCGCTGGATGAGTGGCATCAACGGCCCCCATCGCCTCGAGGTGCCGCGCCCCCGAGAGCTCAGCTTTCGACACCAGGGCACCAGCCTGGGCAACGTCTCCATCGGCATCATCGAATACTCGACCCCCGTGCATATCGATATCGCCGACCTGACCCATAGCTACAGCATCAGCCTGCCCCTGCGCGGTTCCCAGAACTTCGAGCTCCGGGGCAACGCCTTCGGCTCCGACACCGGGGTGGCCGCCATCATCTCGCCCAGCCAGCCGCTGCAGCTGAGCATGGACGAGAGCTGTCGGAAGCGGCTGGTACGGCTGTCGCGCCAGGGCATCGAACGCAAGCTCTCTCAGCTGCTCAGCCGTGAACTGTCCCGCCCGGTCATCTTCGATCCACGCATGCCGCTGAGCGGCACGGTGCAGGAGTGGTGGCGGATGGTCGCGAACCTCCAGGAGATGCTGGACGCAGACGGCTCGCTGTGCGACCTGCCCGAGGTGTGGAGCAACTTCGAGAACTCGCTGATCACCAGCCTGCTCTACACCCAGCCCCACAACTACTCGAGCGAACTGCTGGACCGCCAGCAGGGTCGGCCGGCCTATCTCGCCCGGCTCGAGACCCTGTTCCGGGACTCCCTGGACCACCCGCTGGGCCTGGCCGACCTGGAGCGGGTCGCCGGCGTCTCCCGGGAGCGCCTCTACCGCGACTTCCACAACCAGTACGGGATCTCCCCCATCGCCTACTTCCGCCAGTTGCGCTTCGACCACGTGCGCCAGCAGTTGGAGCAGGCCGCTCCCCACGAGAGCGTCTCCAGCATCGCCATGGACTGCGGCTTCCAGCAGTTGGGGCGCTTCTCCCAGGAGTACCGGGCGCGCTTCGGTGAGCTGCCTTCCGAGACCCTGAAGCGGACCATCCAAGCCCAGCTGCAGTAGCCCACGAGCAGCCGCCCCCCGCCCACGTCTACGGAGACTCTTCCCGCAACCTGGGCGGACGAGCGTGGCGTGTTGCTCCTCAGGTCCCGCAGAAGGTGCGGAAGACCCGCTCGCTGGGCGGAGCCGGCATGGCATAGGCCTCGCGGCCGGGCTGCTCCGCGAAGGGGCTGGCGAGCACCTCGCGCAGCGCCTCGAAGGGGCCGAAGTCGTCGTGCTCGGCCGCGGCGGCCAGCGCCTCCTCGACCTTGTGGTTGCGGGGAATATAGGCGGGATTCACGGCACGCAGTCGGGTGGCGATTTCGGCCGTGTCCACGTCCTCCCGCGCCAATCGCGCGCGCCAGCGCGGCAGCCAGGCACGGATGGGCTCGTCGCGCTCGAACAGCTCGAGCAGTGCCGGGGCGTCCGTCTCCAGCGCCTCGGCCAGACGGCGGAAGGTCCGGGTGAAGTCGGCGCGCCCGGCGTGCATCGCCTCGAGCAGGCCCTCGACCAGCTCGCGATCCTCGGCCTGCTCCGAGGCCAGGCCGAGCTTGGAGCGCATCACGGCGAGCCATTCACGCTCGTACCGCTCGGGGTAGGCCTGGATCAGCGCGGTGGCGAGCTCCACCGCCCGCTCCTGGTCGGGGTCGATCAGCGGCAGCAGGGTCTCGGCCAGGCGGGCCAGGTTCCACTGGACGATCCACGGCTGGTTGGCGTAGGCGTAGCGCTCCCCCTCGTCGATGGAGCTGAACACGGTGCGCGGATCGTAGCTTTCCATGAAGGCGCAGGGGCCATAGTCGATGGTCTCGCCGGAGATCGTCGTGTTGTCGGTGTTCATCACTCCGTGGATGAAGCCGACGCCCATCCACTTCGCCACCAGCGCCGCCTGGCGCGCCTGCACCGCCTCGATCAGCGCCAGATAGCGCCCTGCCTCGTCGACATCCGCCAGTTCGGGCCCGAGTAGTTCAGGATAGTGCCGCTCGATGGCCATATCGGCCAGGGTGCGGATCGCCTCCACGTCGCCACGGGCGGCGTAGTACTGGAAGGTGCCCACCCGCAGGTGGCTGGCGGCCACCCGGGTCAACACGGCGCCGGGCTCGGGCACGCGCCGGAAGACCCGCTCGCCGGTGGTCACCGCCGCGAGCGCCCGGGTAGTGGGAATGCCCAGCCCATGCATCGCCTCGCTGACCAGGTACTCGCGCAGTACCGGCCCCAGCGGCGCGCGACCGTCGGCGCCCCGGGAGAACGGCGTGCGCCCGGCCCCCTTGAGCTGGATGTCGCGCAGCCGGGCCTGGCGGTCGGTCACCTCGCCGAGCAGCACCGCCCGGCCATCGCCGAGCCGTGGCACGAAGGTGCCGAACTGGTGGCCGGCGTAGGCCTGGGCCAGCGGCTCGGCCCCCGGCGGCACGGCGTTGCCGCCGAACCACTCGGCGGCCTGGTGCTCATCGAAGGCCTCGAGGTCGAAGCCGAGCTCCTCGGCCAGCGGTCGGTTGAAGGCCACCAGCCGCGGCTCGGACACCGGCACGGGATCGAAGCGCTCGAAGAAGCGCTCGGGCAGGCGGGCATAGCGCAGGGTGAACTCGGGAAACATGGCGGCTCCGGTCGGCGGCTGAAGCACAGCAAGGTGGATGAATACCCGAGTATAACGCTAAGGCTTTGACGCTTCGAGCCGCCCCGGGTCGGTCGCCGGGCTCCCCTGCCCGCCGATTTCGTCCTGCCCGGCGCCACGAGTCGCGGTAGACTCCTTCCATACGATCCCGCGACGCCGATCGCACCGGCAGGAGCCACGACGATGAGCAGCGAAGCAGTCGACTACTACCGCCCCCCGTCCAGTGACGCCCTGGGCCTGATCCGCATCCGCGCCGGCGCCGCCGGCCTCACCGAGATCGACTTCGTCTCCGAGCGGGACGAACCGCCGCGCCCCGGCCCGCTGACCGATCAGGCCCGGGAGCAGCTCGCCGAGTACTTCGCCGGCACCCGCCGTGACTTCGACCTGCCGCTGGCACCCCAGGGCACCGACTTCCAGCGCCGGGTGTGGGCGGCGCTATCAGGCATTCCCTTCGGCGAGACCCGCAACTACGCCGAGATCGCCGAGCAGCTCGGCTGCAAGGGCGGCCAGCGCGCGGTGGGCGCTGCCAACGGCCGCAACCCCATCGCCATCGTGGTGCCCTGCCACCGGGTGATTGGCAGTGACGGCCGCATGACCGGCTACGCCGGGGGCATCGGCCGCAAGCAGTGGCTGCTGGCCCACGAGGCGGGCGAGGTGCCGATGCTGCTGGGGTGATCACGCGAGGGGCTACCGGGCAGCGACGCCGCCGGCGGCCTGTTCACGAGAGACATCGAAGCGCCGCACGCTGGCCACGAAGTCGCTGAAGCGCTCCCCCTGGATCAGCACGTGCTCGCGCAGGGTGCGCTCGGCACCCGGCGCATCGCCCCGCTCGATCGCCTCGACGACCGCTCGATGCTCGCTCAGCGAACTCGTCATGCGCTGGCGCACCTGCAGCTGCAGTCGGCGATACGGCTTCAGCCGCTGCTTGAGCTGCCGTGCCTCCCCGGCCAGGAAGCCGTTGTGGCTGGCCGCGTAGATGCAGTCATGGAAGGCCTCGTTCTCGTAGTAGTACTCGTCGGTATCCCCCGCCGCCGCGGCCGCCTCGCAACGCTCGAGGGCGCCCCGCAAGGCGTCGAGTTCCGGCTCGCTGATGCGCCGTGCCGCCAGGCGACCACACATGCCTTCCAGCTCGGCCATGACCTCGAACATCTCGATCAATTGTTCGATGCCCACCCGCGCCACGAAGGTGCCCTTCTTCGGCGACACGGTCACCAGGCCACTGGCCACCAGTTGCTGGATCGCCTCGCGTACCGGGGTGCGGGACACCTCGAACTCCCGGCAGAGCGCCTCGGGATCGAGACGGTCGCCGGGGGCACGTCGCCCATTGATGATGTCGTCTTCCAGGGCGTCCCTCAGCCGCTGGGTATTGGACCGTTTCATGCCGTTCTCCTCCGTCTTCCCTGCGCCCGCCGGCCATCCGCACCGACGCACCTGCCACCTTTGTCTAACTCTCCAGAATTGACACTAGTATAGTCAAGGGACTATTGAAGTATACATCAGCAACGCTGATGGACATATCAACTCACAACAACAATGTTACTGGAGATGCCATGAAACGCTCACTCACTCCGGTCATCGCCACCACGGCGCTGGCTGCCCTTGCCTTCGGCAGTGTCGCCTCGGCCCAGACCGTGCTGCGCGCCTCCCACCAGTTCCCCGGCGGTAAGGGAGACGTGCGCGACGAGATGGTGCAGATGCTCGCCGAGCGGGTCGCCGAGGCCGACGTCGGCCTGGAGATCGAGGTCCACCCCGGCCAGTCGCTGTTCAAGGCCGACGAGCAGTGGGGGGCCCTGGTCCGCGGCCGCCTCGACATCACCGCCCTGCCCCTGGACTACGCCAGCGGCCGCCATCCGGAGTTCTCCGCCACCCTGATGCCGGGCCTGGTGCGCAACCACGAGCACGCCCAGCGCCTCAACGACTCCGAGTACATGGAGATGATCAAGGCCGTGATCGACGAGGGCGGCGCCCGGGTACTGGCCGACGCCTGGCTGGCCGGCGGCTTCGCCTCCAGCGAGCGCTGCATCACCTCGCCGGACACCGTCGAAGGCCAGAACTTCCGCGCCGCCGGCCCCGCCTTCGAGGAGATGCTGGAGGCCGCCGGCGCCTCCATCGCCTCCATGCCCTCCTCGGAGATCTACACCGCCATGCAGACCGGCGTGCTGGACGCCGCCAACACCTCCTCGATGTCCTTCGTCTCGTATCGCCTCTTCGAACAAGTGGACTGCCTCACCGAACCCGGCGACTACGCCCTGTGGTTCATGTACGAGCCGATCCTGATCTCCAAGCAGAGCTGGGAGAAGCTCAACGAGGAGCAGCAGCAGGCGCTGACCGAGGCCGCCGAGGAGGCCGAGGCCTTCTTCGCCGACGAGGCCGCCGGGCTCGACGACAAGATGGTCGAGGTCTTCGAGGAAGAAGGCGTCGAGGTGGTCAGCATGTCCGAGGAGGACTACAAGGCGTGGCTCGACATCGCCAAGGAGACCTCCTACAAGAACTTCGCCGAGAGAGTGGAGAACGGCCAGGCGATCATCGACGCCGCCCTCGCGGTGGAGTGATCCCGGCATCCCCCTGACGACCGGCCGCCCCGGCGGGGCGGCCACCCTGCCTTTCCGGAGAGTCCCATGTCCCACTCGCCCCCTCCCGCGGCCATCTCCCGTGGCGGACCACAGAGCGGCTATATCCGCCTGATGGACCGCATCTCGCGATGGATGGCCTACCTCGCCGCGGTGCTGTTTGTCGCCGGCGTCGTGGCGATCTGTCAGATGGTGTTCGTGCGCTACCTCCTGGGTCAAAGCACCAGCTGGCAGACCGAGTTCACGGTCTTCTCGGTGACCGCCGCGATGCTGCTGGGCAGTCCCTACGTGCTGCTGACCGGCGGTCACGTGGCCGTCACCGTGCTACCCGACAAGCTCGGCGGCACTCCCAAGCGCATCATGAACCTGGTCGCCTCGCTGGCCGGCCTGGCGTTCTGCGCCTGCCTGGCCTACGCCGCCTGGGTCTACGTGGCCGAGGCCTGGCACGGGGGCTGGACCACCGGCACCGTCTGGAACCCCCCGCTGTGGCCGGCCGTGCTGCCCATGGCCGTGGGCGCCACTCAACTGACGCTGCAGTACGTCGCCGAAATCCTGCGCCAGGAGGGCTGAATATGGATCCCGTTACCGCCGGCATCCTCGTCGCCATCGGCCTGATCGTGCTGATGGCCATCGGCACCCCCATCGCCTTCGCGCTGGGCGGCATCTCGCTGATCGCCCTGGTCGCCGACCGTGGCATCGCGGAGCTGATCTATTTCGGCGAAACCTTCTTCGACCGCATCGCCGAGTTCGGCTTCGTCGCCATTCCCATGTTCATCCTGATGGGTGCCGCCGTGGCCTCCTCGCCCACCGGGCGCGACCTCTACCGCTCGCTGGACCTGTGGCTGGGCAGGCTGCCCGGTGGCCTGGCGATCTCCAACATCGGCGCCTGCACCGTCTTCTCCGCCCTCTCCGGCTCGTCGCCGGCCACCTGCGCGGCCATCGGCAAGATGGGCATCCCCGAGATGCGCAGCCGCGGCTATCCCGACGGCGTGGCCGCCGGCTGCATCGCCGCGGGCGGCACCCTGGGCATCCTGATCCCGCCCTCGGTGACCATGATCATCTACGGCATCTCCACCGAGACCTCGATCGGCCGGCTGTTCATCGCCGGCGTGATGCCGGGCTTCATGCTCGCCGGGCTGTTCATGGTCTGGACGCTGATCGCCTGCAAGCTGGCCGGCGGCTACAACAATCCCATGGCCATCAACACCGAGAAGCTCAAGCAGACGGTGCGCCAGAACGTCGACGCCAACCTCAAGGCCCTGATCAGGGTGCTGCCCTTCCTGGCCGTGGTGCTCGGTATCCTCTTCGCCCTGTACGGCGGCGTGGCCACGCCCTCGGAAGCCGCCGGCGTCGGCGCCTTCCTGTGCCTGGCGCTGGCCATCATCATCTACCGCATGTGGCAGGTGAAGCCCATCAAGCTGATCATGCGCGATTCGCTGCGCGAGAGCGTGATGATCATGCTGATCATCGCCGCCGCCGAGGTGTTCGCCTACGCGCTGTCATCGCTGTTCATCACCCAGACGGTGGCCGGTGCCATCGCCGACCTGGAGGTCAACCGCTGGGTGCTGATGGGGATCATCAACGTCTTCCTGCTGGTCGCCGGCTTCTTCCTGCCGCCGGTGGCGGTGATCGTGATGACGGCACCGATCCTGCTGCCGATCATCCTCGCCGCCAACTTCGATCCCTACTGGTTCGCGGTGATCCTGACCATCAACCTGGAGATCGGCCTGATCACGCCACCGGTGGGCCTCAACCTGTTCATCATCAACAGCATCGCGCCGGACATCTCGCTGCGCGACGTGCTGATGGGCAGCCTGCCCTATGCGCTGTGCATGGTGCTCGGGATCCTGCTGCTGTGCCTCTTCCCGGGTATCGCCCTGTGGCTGCCCGACCTGATCATGGGCTGAAGGAGTGCCGATCATGAACATGACCTTCCTGCAGGAGCTGTTCAACAGCATCACCCAGCGCGACGCCCTGCTGCGGCGTCGCCAGGGCGAGGTGGTCGCACCGGACCACACCCGGCTGCTCCAGGGCTGCCATGCCCTGCTGGCGAGCGACGGCGAGGCCTCGAGCATCGCCCTCGCCAGCCGGGCGCTGGCCATGTACCGCCGGCTGGACGAGACGGAGAAGCAGCGCTTCTTCGAGGGCCTGGCGACGGAGTTCGCCGCCGAGCCGTCGGCCATCGACGCGGCCTACGAGGCCTATCGCGAGGCCCGGGACAACGCCAGCCTGCAGGCGCTGTTCGAGGCCTGCGAGCCGCGACGTCAGGAGCTGTTCCGGCGCCTCAACCTGGCCAGCGACGGCACCTACGAGCTGGTCCGCATGCGCGAGGATCTGCTGGGGTGGCTGCGCGACCGGCCTCACCTGGGCGCCATCGATGCCGATTTCGCCCACCTGTTCGGCTCCTGGTTCAACCGTGGCTTCCTGGTGCTCAAGCGTATCGACTGGAATACCCCGGCCTCGATCCTGGAGAAGATCATCCGCTACGAGGCGGTGCACGAGATCCAGGACTGGAACGACCTGCGCCGTCGACTGGATGCCCGCGATCGCCGCTGCTTCGCCTTCTTCCACCCGGCGATCGGCGACGATCCGCTGATCTTCGTCGAGGTGGCCCTGCACCGGGGGCTGCCGGAGCAGATCCAGCCGATCCTCGAGGGCGACCACCACGAGATCGACGATCCCGAGTCGGCGGATACCGCCGCCTTCTTCGGCATCAGCAACTGCCAGACCGGCCTGCGCGGCATCTCCTTCGGCAACTTCCTGATCAAGCAGGTGGTCCAGGAACTCAAGCAGGAGCTCCCGCAACTCAAGCACTTCGTGACGCTCTCGCCGGTGCCCGGCTTCGCCCAGTGGCTGGCCGAGCGGCGCGACGACAACAGCCTGCCCGAGGCGGTGCGCGAGACGCTGGCCGAGCTGGAGACGCCGGAGTGGCACCGCGATGCCGAGCGGGCCGAGCGCCTCAAGGCAGTGGTCAAGCCGCTGGCCGCCCGCTACCTGGTCGAGGAGAAGAACGCCCGTGGGCTGCCGCTCAACGCGGTGGCCCGCTTCCACCTGGGCAACGGCGCCGAACTGCACCGCATCAACTGGCTGGGCGACATCTCGGCCAAGGGCCTCAGGCAGGCCGCCGGCCTGATGGTCAACTACCTCTACGTGCTCGACGACATCGAACGCAACCACGAGAACTACACCGCCAATGCCACCGTGGCCCGCTCGAGCGAGGTCAAGGACCTCGTCCGCAAGGCCAGGAAACTGGCCAAGGGAGAGACGACCAAATGAACCACAACCTCTTCGCCACCTTCGCCCGGCGCATGCAAGAGCGCGGCGACGCCGACTTCATCACCACCCGCCAGGGCCGCGGCTACAGCCACGCCGAGGCGCTGGCCGCCACCGCGCGCCTGGCCGGGGCCCTCACCGCGCTGGGCGTGACGCCGGGCGACCGGGTGGCGGTGCAGGTCGACAAGAGCCCCGAAGCGATCCTGCTCTACCTCGCCACCCTGCGCGTGGGCGGGGTCTACCTGCCGCTCAACACCGGCTACACCGGGGAGGAGATCCGTTACTTCCTCGCCGATGCCGAGCCGTCGCTGTTTGTCTGCCGCCCGGCCAACGCCGGGGAGGCCCACACCGTCGCCGCCGACGCCGGCTGCCCGCAGGTCGCCACCCTGGGCACGGCGGCCGACGGCAGCCTGATGGAGGCGGCCGGGAAGGCCACGCCCCGCGACGACATCGTCGCGCGCGGCGAGCACGACCTGGCGGCGATCCTCTACACCTCGGGCACCACCGGGCGCTCCAAGGGCGCCATGCTCACCCACCGCAACCTGGGCTCCAACGCCGCCACCCTGGCCGAGGCCTGGCACTTCAGCGAGAAGGACCGGCTGATCCACGCCCTGCCGATCTTCCACACCCACGGCCTCTTCGTGGCCTGCAACGTCACCCTGATGGCCGGCTCCAGCATGCTGTTCCTGCCGAAGTTCGACGCCGACGTGATCTTCGAGGAGCTGCCCCGCGGCACGGTGATGATGGGCGTACCGACCTTCTACACCCGGCTGGTGGCCGACGACCGCCTGACCCCGGAGGCGACCGCCAACATGCGGCTGTTCGTCTCCGGCTCGGCGCCGCTGACCGCCGAGACGCACCAGGCCTTCGAGGCGAAGACCGGCCACGCCATCCTCGAGCGCTACGGCATGACCGAGACCAACATGAACCTCTCCAACCCCTACGACGGCGAGCGCCGCGCCGGCACCGTGGGCATGCCGCTGCCCGGCGTGGAGTACCGCATCACCGACCGCGACACCCACGAGCCGGTACCGAAGGGCGAGATCGGCATGCTCGAGATCCGCGGGCCCAACGTCTTCGCCGGCTACTGGCGCATGCCCGAGAAGACCCGCGAGGAGCTCCTCGAGGACGGCTTCTTCGTCACCGGCGACCTGGCGATGGTCGACGAGCGCGACTATGTACATATTGTGGGTCGCGACAAGGACCTGGTGATCTCCGGGGGCTACAACGTCTACCCCAAGGAAGTCGAGCAGGTGATCGACGAGCTCGAGGGCGTCCACGAGTCCGCGGTGATCGGCCTGCCTCACCCGGACTTCGGCGAGGGGGTCACCGCCGTGGTGGTACCCGAACCGGGGGCGAGCCTGGACGAGGTGCAGGTGCTCGACCACCTGCAGGGCCGGCTGGCGAAGTACAAGCAGCCCAAGCGGGTCTTCTTCGTCGACAGCCTGCCACGCAACACCATGGGCAAGGTGCAGAAGAACCAGCTGCGCCAACAGTTCGAGGACACCTATCGATGACGACCATCACCTACTACTACACCCACGTCTCGCCCTGGAGCTATCTGGGGCACGCCCGCCTGGGCGAGATCGCCGCGCGCCACGGCGCCAGCGTCGACTACGTGCCGCTAACGCTCGGCGCGATCTTCCCCAGGACCGGGGGCCTACCGCTGGCCAAGCGCGCCCCGGAGCGCCAGGCCTACCGCCTGGTGGAACTGAAGCGCTGGCCGCAGCGTCTGGGGATACCGCTCAACGTGGAGCCCAAGCACTTCCCCACCGACGACCGCCCGGCGGCACGCCTGGCGCTCACCGCCAAGGCCCGGGGGCACGATATCGCCGAGCTCTCGCTGGCGCTGATGCGCGCCTGCTGGGCCGAGGAACGCGACATCGCCGATGCCGCCACCCTGGTGGCGATAGCCGATGCCTGCGGCCTGGAGGGCCGGGCCCTGCTCGAGGAAGCAGAGAGCGGCGCCGGCCAGCAGCGCCTCGACGCGGCCTGCCAGGCCGCGCTGGCCGATGGCTGCTTCGGCGCGCCCTGGTACGTCGTCGACGGCGAACCCTTTTGGGGGCAGGACCGCCTGGAGCTGGTCGAGGCCGCCCTGGCCCGCTGAGGCTGACCGACGCGGGGCGCGAACGGACGACGATCCCGCCTTGCGCAAGCGCCCGGCCGGTGGCCACCATCGAGGCCGGTTCCCCTGGAGAGCGCGTGATGCCGCAACTGCCTGCCGCCCTGGCCGATGTCAGGGCCCTGACCTTCGATGTCTTCGGTACCGTGGTGGACTGGCGCCGCAGCGTCATCCGCGAGGGCGAGGCGCTGGGCGCCCGCCTGGGCCTGGCGGTGGACTGGGCGGCCTTCGCCGACGCCTGGCGCGGCGGCTATGCCCCCGCCATGGATAGGGTGCGCCACGGCGAGCTGCCCTGGACGCGCCTCGATGACCTGCACCGCATGACCCTCGACCGCCTGCTGGACGCGTTCGGCATCGCCGACGCCCTCGACGAGGCCGAGCGAGAGACGTTCAACCGCGCCTGGCACCGCCTGGATCCCTGGCCGGACAGCGTGGCCGGCCTGACCCGACTGCGGGCGCGCTACGTGCTGGCCACGCTCTCCAACGGCAATATCTCGCTACTGGTGAACATGGCCAAGCGCGCCGGCCTGCCCTGGGACTGCGTGCTCTCGGCGGAGCTTGCCGGCCACTACAAGCGCGACCCCGAGGTCTACCGGATGGCGGCCCGCCTGCTCGACCAGCCGCCCGAGCGGATCATGCTGGTCGCCGCCCACCAGGACGACCTCCAGGCCGCACACCGCGAGGGGTTCCGCACCGCCTTCGTCAAGCGTCCCCTGGAGCATGGCCCCGACGCCACGCCCGACCTCAGCGTCGCCCCCTGCTTCGACCTGGTGGCCGACGACTTCCATGACCTGGCCGACCAGCTCGGCCTTCCCGAAGGGACCCACCCATGAGGCTCGTCATCCCCGACGACTATCTGACTGGCGATCGTCTGGCGGCCCTGCCTGGCCCGGTGGGAGCACGCCGGCGCCGCGTTGCTGATTGAGTTGCCCGAACGGCACATGCACCGACGGCAGGATATCGCTGGTCGCCGACAGGTGGGAGGCCTGGTCGTCGAAGAAGATGTGCGGCTTGATGATGCCGAGGACGTGCTCCTTGGCGATGCCGCCGAGGAAATAGGCCTCGTTGACGGTCACCCCCCAGCTGCGCATGGTGTGGATGACCCGCTCATGGGCCGGCGCGTTGCGGGCGGTGACGATGGACACCCGGACCTTGGGACGATAGCCACCCTGCGTCTGCTCCTCGCGCTGCTTCTCCAGCATCTGGATGTGGGCCTGCTTGCGCAGGAGCGGGGCCAGCAGGCCCGACTCGGATGGCACCCGGGCGTTGGCCCGTTCGTATTCGCGAAACGCCACGATCCCCTGCTGCTGGTAGATGGTTTCGGACTCGTCGGTGACCAGCACGCCGTCGAAGTCGAAGGCGATGCGCAGCTCCTCTTCGTCGGTCAGGTCGAGATCGCCCGACGACAGCACCTGCCCCGCCGGGTGACCCGCCAGGATCGCCTGGTCGACATCCTGGCGATTGGCCGACAGGAAGAGGCTGATGTTCAACGCCGGGATGAAGCGGTGGGGGTAGCGCCCCTGCAGGAAGACCGCCCGCGTGATGTCCAGCCCATGGTGCTCGATCGACTTCATCACACGCAGCCCGGTTTCCGGATCGTTGCGGGAGAGCAGCATCACCTCGATCGGAGGATTGTCCGGGCTCAGCTCGTTCAACGACAGCAGGCGCTTGATGAACGGGAAGGCCACGCCGGTGCCAAGCGGCACGTCCTCATTATCGCACTGGTAGATGCGATAAGCCGCCTCCCCCTGCTCGCGAAACACCCGGTCGGATTCCGCCAGGTCGAAGAGGGCGCTGGACGCCAGTCCAATGACCAGGCGTTCACTGAGATCGTAGGGCATGGTCATCCTTGTTATCGGGAAGTGAAATACCTTCAGGCCGGCCGCTCCAGTTCGAAGCGGTCGGTGGTCCTGGCATAGTCGCTGCCCGCCATCCGCCCCACGGGATGCAGCCCCGCGATATCGACATGGCGGCCGTTCCAGATCGCATCGTCGATATGGATCGACACCACCTCGGCGAGCACCAGGTTGCCGGCCAGCGGCTGATCGCCGAAGCGGATGATCTCGCGCAACCGGCAGCCGAAGGCCACCGGCGCCTCGGCCACCCGCGGCACCGAGACGCCCGGCATCGCCGCCTTCTCCAGCCCCGCCAGGGCGAACTCGTCCTCGCCGTGGGCCACGCTGGCACTGGTGGCGTTGAGCGCCCCGATCAGCCCCTCCCCGCCGATATGCACCACACACTCGGGCACGGCGCCCAGGTTGAGGATCGTGTCCTTGGGACGTCCCTCGCCGTTGAGCAGCGGTGAGAAGCCCAGCACCGGCGGCGCCACACTGACCACATTGAAGAAGGAGAACGGCGCCAGGTTGGCGTTGCCCCGGCCGTCCAGGGTCGAGACCCAGGCGATCGGCCGGGGGCAGATGCTGCCCGTGAACAAGCGGTAGATCTTGCCCGGGTTCAGTCCATGCTCGTCCAGCAGGTAGTCGCTCATGTTCAGCCTTTGTGGCGATCGTGGGAGGACCTCATCGTACCCCACCGCGACGCCAAGCCCATAAACCCGCAAGACCGTATAACTGCAAAACTGCAAAGCTGCATTTATGGCACCATGGCATCCAGACGGACCATGCGAAGGACCCGCCATGCCCCTGGCCACTAACGCCGCCACGCTCCCGCCCGGCTTTATGGTGATCCACGGCAACCGCCTGGAGGCCCTGCGCGGCCTGGCGGTGGAGTGGATGTGCCGCCACCCGCTCGAGCCGCTCGAGAACGAGACGATCCTGGTGCAGAGCAACGGCATCGGCCAGTGGCTCAAGCTGGCCCTGGCCGAGGACCCGGCCAACGGCGGCGCCGGCATCGCCGCCGCGCTCGACGTGACCCTGCCGGCGCGCTTCCTGTGGCAGGCCTATCGCGCGGTGCTCGAGTATACCGAGAGCGACACTGATGCGGTGCCGGCCACCTCGCCGTTCGACAAGTCGCGCCTGGTGTGGCGCCTGCTGCGCCTGCTGCCCGGCCTGCTCGCGCGCGACGACTTCGCCCCCCTGGCGCGCTTCCTGGCCGGCGACGACGACCTGCGCAAGCACCATCAGCTCGCCGAGCGCCTGGCCGACCTGTTCGACCAGTACCAGGTCTACCGCGCCGACTGGCTCGAGGCCTGGGCCGCCGGCGATGACGTGCGGATCGACGCCCGCGGCCAGCGCCGCGAGCTGGAGGCCACCCAGCGCTGGCAGCCCGAGCTGTGGCGAGCGCTGTGCGACGACGTCGCCGCGGCCCACGGCCAGGCCGGCATCGACTCGAGCCGCGCCCGGGTCCACCGGCGCTTCCTCGACGCCGCCGAGCGTCTCGCGCCCAACGACCGCCCCCCCGGCCTGCCGCGCCGGGTGCTGGTGTTCGGCATCTCCTCGCTGCCCCGCCAGGCGCTCGAGGCCCTGGCCGCCATCGCCCGGGTCAGCCAGGTGGTGCTGTGCGTGCACAACCCCTGCCAGCACTACTGGGCCGATATCATCGAGCACAAGGACCTCCTGCGCGCGGAGAGACGGCGCCAGCAGCGCAAGGCCGGCATGCCCGAGCGCCTCGACGTGCTCGGCGATGGCGACGGCGACTCCGCCCTGCACCTGCACGCCCAGCCGCTGCTCGCCGCCTGGGGCAAGCAGGGCCGCGACTACCTGCGCCTGCTCGACGAACACGACGACAGCCAGCAGTACGAAGGGCTGTTCGCGCGCGAGGCGCTGCGCATCGACCTGTTCGAGCCCTGCGTGCGTGAGGGCGACGGCCGCCTGCTGCAGCAACTGCAGGACGATATCCGCGAGCTGCGCCCGCTGGCCGAGACCCGCGAGACCTGGCCGGCGGTAGACGTGACGCGCGACGACTCCGTGGTCTTCCACGTCGCCCACGGCCCCCAGCGCGAGGTGGAGATCCTCCACGACCAGCTGCTCGCCGCCTTCAGCGCCGACCCGACGCTGCGCCCGCGGGACATCATCGTCATGGTCCCGGACATCGACCACTACGCCCCGCATATCCAGGCCGTGTTCGGTCAAGTCCCTCCCGACGACCCTAGATACATTCCCTACACCCTCTCCGACCAGGCCAGCCGCCACCGCCTGCCGCTGCTGATCGCCCTGGAGAAGCTGCTGCGCCTGCCGGAGCTGCGCTTCTCGGTCAGCGACCTGCTCGACCTGCTCGAGGTGCCGGCGCTGCGCGCCCGCTTCGGGCTCAAGGAGGAGGACCTGCCGACACTGGCGCGCTGGATCGAGGGCGCCGGCATCCGCTGGGGCCTGCACGGCCGCCAGCGCGGCAGCCTCGACCTGCCCGACGGCCTGGAGCAGAACACCTGGGCCTTCGGCCTGCGCCGCCTGCTGCTCGGCTACACCGTGGGCAGCGCCGCCGGCGCCTGGCAGGGCATCGAGCCCTTCGACGACATCGGCGGCCTGGAGGCGGCCCTGGCCGGGCCCCTGGCCCAGTTGCTGGAGACCCTGGAGACCCAGTGGCAGCGGCTGCGCCGGCCCACCGACGCCGACGGCTGGGTGACCCGCCTGCGCGAGCTGCTCGAGGCCTGCTTCATGGCCGAGGAAGCCAGCGACAGCCTGATGCTGGCGCGCCTCGAACAGGCCCTGCAGGACTTCCAGGAGAGCACACGCGAGGCCGGGCTTGCGCGCGAGCTGCCGCTGACCATCGTCCGCGAGCACTGGCTGGGCCAGATCGACGAGCACAGCCTCTCCCAGCGCTTCCTGGCCGGCGCGGTCAACTTCGCCACCCTGATGCCGATGCGCGCCATCCCCTTCAAGCGCGTCTGCCTGCTGGGCATGAACGACGGCGACTACCCGCGCCACCACCCGCCGCTGGACTTCGACCTGATGAACGGCGACTACCGCCCCGGCGACCGCTCGCGCCGGGAGGACGACCGCTACCTGTTCCTCGAGGCGCTGCTCTCGGCCCGCGAGCAGCTGTATATCAGTTGGGTCGGCCGCAGCATCGTCGACAACGCCGAGAAGCCGCCCTCGGTGCTGGTCGGCCAGCTGCGCGACCACCTGGCCGCCGGCTGGCGCGCCGCGGGCGGCGGGGCTTCGGGTGACGGCCTGCTCGCCGCCCTGACCACCGAGCACCCGCTGCAGCCGTTCAGCCGCACCTATTTCCCCGCCCCCCAGGAGCGCGACGCGCGCAGCGTCGCCGACAAGCGGCTCTTCACCTATGCCCATGAGTGGCACGACATCCACGGCGAGCCGACGCCGGCCACACCGGAAACCGAACTCGGGGCCTTCAGGCAGGAGACGCCGCTGACCCTGGCCCAGCTCGGGAATTTCCTGCGCGACCCGGCCAAGGCCTTCTTCACCACCCGGCTCCGGGTGTTCCTCGAGCGCGAGGACGTCACCAGCCTCGACCATGAGCCCTTCACCCTCGACGGCCTGACCCACTGGCAGCTGCAGGACATCCTGATCCAGGCCCAGCGCCGCGCCATCGACGCCGGGGAGCCCCGCGTGGAGGCCCTGCACGCCACCCTCGAACGCCTGGAAGGCCAGGGCGTGCTGGCCATGGGCGCCTTCGGCAGCCGCATGCGCGAGCAGCTCGCCGAGCCCATGGAGGCGCTGTTCGAGGCCTACCGAGAGACCCTCGAGCAATGGCCCCATGCCGTGGAGGACCCCGAGCCGGTGCGCCTGGCGCTGTTCGACGCCGACGCCGCCGACGCCCCGCCGCTGGAGGACTGGCTCGACGCCCTGCGCCTCGATGAGGCGGGCGAGCGCTGCCGGCTGCTGCTCTCCAGCAGCAGCCTGATCAGCCAGGGGCGGGGCCGCGGCCAGTACCGCTGGGCCCAGCTGGTGCGGCCCTGGGTGGCGCACCTGGCCGGCAACCTCGAGCGACCGATGACCACCCGGCTGCTCTCCAAGGCGGGCCACGTCTCCCTGCCGCCGCTGGAGCCCGAGACCGCGCGGCGCCGGCTGCGCGAGCTGATCGCCACCTGGCAGGCCGGCATGCAGGCGCCGCTGCCGCTGGCCTGCGAGGCGGCCTTCGCCTGGCTGGGCAAGGTCGACAAGCAGGCCAGCGCTGCCGAGGACAACGGCCCCGGCAGCGACGCCTGGCACGCCGCCCGCAAGGCCTACCAGGGCGACGACTTCACCGCCGGCGAGGTGGATCGCAACCCCTATCTGGCCCACCGCTGGCCCGACTTCGCCGCCCTGATGGCCGGCGCGCCGGGCGACAGGCTGGACTTTGCGAATCTCACCGAACGGCTGCTGGCCCCGCTCTTACTCGCGGTGAAGGGAGATGATAAATGAGTGAAGTCACTGAGCTCGATCCGCTGACGTTTCCGCTCCATGGCAGCCGCCTGATCGAGGCCAGCGCCGGCACCGGCAAGACCTTCACCATCGCCCTGCTCTACGTGCGCCTGGTGCTAGGCGCGCGGAACGAGCAGGACGACGCGGCCTTCTCGCGCCCCCTCACCCCGCCGGAGATCCTGGTGGTGACCTTCACCAACGCCGCCACCCAGGAGCTGCGCGAGCGGATTCGCGCCCGACTGGTCGAAGCCGCCGAGGTCTTCCAAAGTCAACATTGGGGTCAGACCCCAAAGTCCACTGAGGGGTCTGACCCCAAGGCCGACCCGCTGCTGGTCGCCCTGCGCGACCAGTACGACCCGGCCGGCTGGTCGGCCTGCGCCCGGCGCCTGCAGCTGGCCGCCGAGTGGATGGACGAAGCCGCGGTCTCGACCATCCACAGCTGGTGCTACCGCATGCTGCGCGAGCACGCCTTCGACAGCGGCAGCCTGTTCTCGCTGGAGCTGGAGACCGACCAGAGCGAACTGGAGCAGGAGGTGGTGCGCGACTACTGGCGCAGCTTCTACTACCCGCTGGGCGCCGAGGCGCTGGCCGAGATCACCCAGTACTGGGAGGCGCCGACCAACACCCGCGCCTCGCTACACGGCGCGGTACGCCGCCTGCTGCCCGAATGCGACGCCCTGCCGCCCGACGCCCCACCGCCGACCGAGACCCTGGCCACCACCCAGGCCGAACGCGACACCCGCCTGGCCGAGCTCAAGGCGCCCTGGCCGGCCTGGCTCGACGAGCTGGCACCGGCGCTGGAGGAGGCCGCCAAGCGCAAGGCCTTCAAGGGCCAGAGCTTCAATGCCAGGAACCGCAGCAACTGGCTGGGCGCACTGCGCGACTGGAGCCAGGGCGAGGAGGCGCGCCCGGCACTGACTCCCGCCGCCTGGAAGCGTTTGACGCCCGAGGGCCTGGCCGAGATCTGGCAGGACGGGGAACCGCCCCTGCCGGCGGCCTGGGAAGCCCTGGCCGAGCTGCCCGCGGCCCTGGAGGCACTGCCCGACCCGCGGGCCGACCTGCTGATCCACGCCGTGCAGTGGTGCCGCACGCGCCTCGAGCGCGAGCAGCAGCGCCGCGCCGAGATGGGCCCCAACGACCTGCTGGCCCATCTCGATCGGGCACTGGCTGGCCCCAGTGGCGAGGCCCTGGCCGCCCAGATCCGCCGCCAGTTCCCGGTGGCGCTGGTCGACGAGTTCCAGGACACCGACCCGGTGCAGTACCGCATCTTCGACCGGGTCTACCGCCTGGCCGACAACGCCCGCGACACTTCCCACAGCGATCCCCACAGCGATCCCAACAGTACAGGCGTCTTCCTGATCGGCGACCCCAAGCAGGCGATCTACGCCTTCCGCGGCGCGGATATCCACACCTACCTGCAGGCCCGCCGCGACACCGCCGGCCGCCACGTCACCCTGGGCACCAACTACCGCTCGAGTGCGGCCATGGTCGCCGCGGTCAACCGCTGCTTCGCCTACGCCGAGGCGCACCCGCCCGGCGCCTTCCTGTTCAAGCAGGCGGACGGCGGCAATCCGGTGCCCTTCGTGCCGGTCAAGGCGAAAGGCAGGAAAGACGCGCTGGTCGTCGACGGCCAGCCCCAGCCGGCGCTGACCCTGTGGCGCCTCGACGCCGACGAACCGCTGTCCAAGACCGCCTACCACGGCGAGATGGCCGAGCGCTGCGCCTCGCAGATGGTCGCGCTGCTGGAGAGTGGCCGCCGCGGCGCGGCGGGCTTCCACGACGGCGACGCGATGAGGCCCCTGGCGCCCTCGGATATGGCGGTGCTGGTCAACGGCCTGGGCGAGGCCCGCGCCATCCGCCAGGCGCTGGCCCGGCGCGGGGTGAAGAGCGTCTACCTCTCGGACAAGGACAAGGTGTTCGCCTCACCCATGGCCTTCGAGCTCGACGCCTGGTTGCGCGCCTGCGCCGAGTCCCCCTCGTCCTCTAGTGAGCACGAACGCCGGCTGCGCGCGGCCCTGGCCACCCCCACCCTGGGGCTCGGCCTGGCCGAGCTCGACCGCTTGAACCAGGACGAACTGGCCTGGGAAGCCCGAGTGCTGCAGTTCCGCGACTACCACCGGCTGTGGCAGCGCCAGGGCGTGCTGCCGCTGGTGCGGCGGCTGATGAACGACTTCGAGGTCCCCGGCCGGCTGCTGGGCGGCGGCCCGGCCAGCGACGGCGAGCGCCATCTGACCGACCTGCTGCATCTAGGCGAGCTGCTGCAGCACGCCAGCCAGGAGCTCGACGGCGAACACGCCCTGATCCGCTTTCTCGCCGAGTCCATCGCCGACCCCGACGACCAGGGCGACGCCCACAAGCTGCGCCTGGAGAGCGACGCCGACCTGGTGCAGGTGATCACCATCCACAAGTCCAAGGGCCTGGAGTACCCGCTGGTGTTCCTGCCCTTCATCTGCGGGCACCGCGCCACCCGGGCCGACGACTCGCCGCTGCGCTGGCACGACGCCGAGGGCCGGCTGCGCATCAGCCTCGAGGCCGACGAGGCGACCCTGGCGCTGGCCGACCGCGAACGCCTCGGCGAGGACCTGCGCAAGCTCTACGTGGCGCTGACCCGCGCCCGCCACGCCACCTGGCTGGGCATGGCGCCGCTCAAGGGCGGCGAGGGCAGCGCCATCGGCCAACTGCTGGCCGACGGCGCGCCGCTGGAGCCGGCCGCGGCCGCCTTTGCCCCTGCCCTGGAGGCGCTCAAGGGCGATCAGGCGGCCATCGCCATCGAACCGGCGCCGCCCGCCACCGCCACGCTGTTCCGCCCGGACGAGCGGCAGGCCAGCCTGGGCGAGGCGCTGAGCCCGCGGCGCCCGGCCCGGGAGCAGTGGTGGATCGCCAGCTACTCGGCGCTGCGCACCTCCGGCCTGATCACCACGCCGCTGGCCACGCCCGACACCGCCCCGGTAAGTACTCACCTACTCCACAGCGCCGCTCTCCACAGCACCCCGACCACGGCGCCCACTGCGGCAGAGAGCCCCCGGGATGGCGCGTCATCACCTTCGCTGCCGGAGCCGACCACCTCGCTGGAGGCTACCGCCTTCGAGGTGCTCGACGAGCCCCGCGACAGCGCCGCCGAGCCGCTGACGCCCAGCCTGCATCGCTTCCCCCGTGGCCCCGGCCCGGGCACCTTCCTGCACGGGCTGCTGGAGTGGGCCGGCCAGCACGGCTTCGCCCGGGCCAGCCGCGACGCCGCCCAGCGCGAGGACATGCTCGCCCGGCGCACCCAACTGCGCGGCTGGACGCCCTGGCTCGCCACCCTGAATGGCTGGCTGGCCGCCCTGCTGGAGACCCCGCTGCCGCTGCCCGAGGCGGGCCGGGTGCGGCTCGGCGAGCTCGGCGTCTACCAGGTGGAGATGGAGTTCTGGTTCGCCGCCAGCCGCGTCGACACCCGCGTCCTGGACGCCCCGGTAAGCGCTCACACACTCGGTGGTGCCCCGCGACCGGCGCTCGACGCCGACACCCTCAACGGCATGCTCAAGGGCTTCATCGACCTGGTCTTCGAACACCGGGGGCGCTACTACGTGCTCGACTGGAAATCCAACCACCTGGGGCCCAACGACGACGCCTACACCCCGGCGGCCATGCGTGACGCCATGCTCGACAAGCGCTACGACCTGCAGGCCACGCTCTACCTGCTGGCGCTGCACCGGCTGCTCAAGGCGCGCCTGCCGGACTACGACTACGACCGCCATATCGGCGGCTCGCTGACCGTCTTCCTGCGCGGGGTCGGCTCCGCCACGGCTGGCGACGGCCGCGGCGTCCACGCCGAACGCCCGCCGCGGGCGCTGATCGAGACGCTGGACGCCCTCTTCCAGGGCCAGGCCCCGGCAGCGACCACTCACTCTTCCCGGGCGGAGGCGCCACAATGAGAGACCTGTTCGACGACCTCGACGACGCTCCCGAGCCTCCGTCTCGGCCGGATCGGCCCCACCCGGCACTGAGCGATACCGCCGCGCTTCTGGCCCTGCTCGAGCGCTGGGTCGCTCGCGGCTGGCTGCGCGCCCTGGACCGCGCCCTGGTGGTGTTCCTGCAGCGCGAGGTGCCCGATGCGTCCGCCCCGCTGCTGCTCGCCGCGGCGCTGGCCAGCCACCAGCTCGGCCGTGGCCATGTGTGCCTCGACCTGGCCGCCACCCTGGCCGCCCCGGACCTGGCCCTGTCGCTGCCGCCGGAGGGCGACGACTTGAGCGATCCGCCGCCGCTGCCCAGCCAGGTGCTCGACGGCCTGACGCTCGGCGAATGGGAGCATGCCCTCGCTCACCCCGGCCTGGTCGCCGACGGCGACCACGGCGCCCCCGGCCACACCCCGCTGGTGCGCGGCGCCACCGCGCCCGGTCATCAACACCAAGGCCCCCGGCTCTACCTGCGCCGCTACTGGCAGTACGAGCAGGATATCCGCCACCACATCTCGGCAAGGCTCCCCTGTAGGAGCACGCGGTTCGACGACTCGACTCTGCCGCGCGATGGCGCCGACAGGCGCCCCGATTACGCCACCAGCACAAGCGACGACACCTGCGGGAGCACGGCTCTGCCGCGCGATGGCGCCGACAGGCGCCCGGATAACGCCACCGACACCGCCACCCTCGCCGCCGCCCTCGACGCCCTCTTCCCGGCCGGCGCCGAACTCGACTGGCAACAGGCCGCCTGCGCCCTGGCCGCCCGCTCGCCCTTCGCGGTGATCACCGGCGGCCCCGGCACCGGCAAGACCACCACCGTGGTCAAGCTGCTCGCCCTGCTCCAGGCCCTGCAGCTCGGCCGGGAAGACCGCCACGCCCTGCGCATCCGCCTGGCCGCGCCCACCGGCAAGGCCGCCGCGCGCCTCAACGACTCCATCGCCAAGCAGGTCAAGGGCCTCTCGCTGGTGGAGCTGGCCAGCGCCGTGGGCCAACAGGGTGTGGATATCTCGACCCTGCGCGACAGCATTCCCACCGAGGTGACGACGCTGCACCGCCTGCTCGGCTCGCGGCCGGATACCCGCCACTTCCGCCACCACGCCGGCAACCCGCTGGCGCTGGACGTGCTGGTGATCGACGAGGCCTCGATGGTGGATATCGAGATGATGGCGGCGGTGCTCACCGCCCTGCCGCCCCGCGCCCGGCTGGTGCTGCTCGGCGACAAGGACCAGCTCGCCTCGGTGGAGGCCGGCGCGGTGCTCGGCGATCTCTGCCAGCGCGCCGAAGGCGGCCACTACACCCGGCAGACCGCCGAGTGGCTGGAGGCGGTGACCGGCGCCCCGCTGCCCGAGCAGTACCGCGATGACTATCATGGCACCCCAGGCCAACCGCTGGACCAGGCCATTGCCATGCTGCGGGTCAGCCACCGCTTCGACGCCGCCAGCGGCATCGGCCGACTCGCCGAGGCGGTCAACCGGCCGCTGGATGCTGGCCATATAGCCAAGGAGAAACGCCGCGCCGTGCGCCAGGTATTCGAGCAGTCCTACACCGACCTGGCCCGCCTGCGTCTGGCCGACGCCGACGACCCGGCGCTGGACAAGCTGGTGGTGGACGGCGCCCCGGCCGGCTTCCCGAACAGCGGCCAGGGCCGCCACGATCCTCGCGGCGAGCCGCTGGCGCCGCCCACCGGCTACCGCCACTACCTGGAAGTGCTACGCGACCAGCGCCCCACGGAGACAAGCTTCGGCGAGGCCGGCAGCGAGGAGCGCGCCCCCTTCGACGCCTGGGCCCGCGCCGTACTCGAGGCCCACGGCCGCTTCCAGCTGCTCTGCGCCCTGCGCCGCGGCCCCTGGGGCATTGAGGGCTTGAACCCGCGCATCGGCCAGGCACTGCGCCGCGCCCGGCTGATCGCGGCCTCCGATCATGAACTGGAGAGCGGCTGGTTCGAGGGCCGCCCGGTACTGGTCACCCGCAACGACTACGGCCTGGGGCTGATGAACGGCGATATCGGCATCACCCTCGCCCTGCCCGACGCCCGGGCGCCAGGGCGAGCCCTGCTGCGCGTCGCCTTCCCCGCCAGCGATGGCAGCGGCCAGATCAAGTGGGTGCTGCCCAGCCGCCTGCAGACGGTGGAGACCGTCTTCGCCATGACGGTGCACAAGTCCCAGGGCTCGGAATTCACCCACACCGCCCTGCTGCTCCCCGACGCCCCCAACCCCATCCTCACCCGGGAGCTGGTCTACACCGGCATCACCCGTGCCCGCGACTGGCTCACCGTGGTAGAAACCGGCCGCGGCATGCTCGATGAAGCAGTCACAAGGGAGGTGATGCGGGTGAGTGGGTTGGGGCGGTTGTAGGACAAGCCGCCATCGATAGCAGGGTCGTGGCGGCTTTCAGCCAGAAGCGGACGACCTGCCATAGCTAATATAATGCCAGGAAAAGTCGCCGCTTGGCGCGCCAGCGCAAGACGTTCTGCTTGATTGACCTGTTAAGCACAGCAAACACTGAACGGTATTGCAGGACCGCCAGCATGAAGCGCACCGCGATTAAGCGCCGCCCCCTTGCCGATGACGGGCAGCCAGTCGTTGATCTAAGCGCGGAATGTATCGCCGTCGAGGACTGACGTCATTTCGTCGACCCGCACGCTGCCGTAGTCAGCCAGGGCGAGAGCGGGAATAAAGGTTAGAGCAGCTATCAACTTAGCTTTCTTGTGACCGTGCAGTGGCACACATCGCCGTCGATACTATCAATGCGAACAACAACTGGTCGATCCTCAGCCGGGTCTTCGGTAAACAGGAGCCAGCTATTGGAATCGAACCCCCGGACATATTCCCTGCCCACCTCAGGCTCCTTCACCTGATCCGTGCCAATCTTTGTGGTCATGCCAACCTCAAGACGTCTTATATCTTGCATGGACTTCTCCTATGTCAAAGACAACAAAATACCACCTGCCAAGGCTGGCTTGGCGCGTCGTCGTGCTGCTATAAAACCTTGAAACCAGCGCGGCGAAGGAATCCAGCAGCAAACGCCTTATATGGTACAGTGTATAGTAATTGGCTATATTTTTCAGCGAAGCCGCTTGAATACTCGCCTGCTCGATTCACTTCAGCCGCTCCAGTAGCCATTTAACCTTATGATTTTTCATATATTTATTTCCCGCGCCTCACGGGATCAGGCGCTACAGGAATGGCCACACCCGCCCCCGTGCTCCAGTGTTACCCTGACTTCCTCGTGCAACGGTCGCAGAGGGTCACACTTCATGGCCAGACGGATGCCCACCGACACCCGAAATCTTCGCCAGCTTCGCAACGTCTGGTTCATCCAGAAGCGTCAATCGTCAATCCTCGCAATCACCTTGGTAAGTGGAAGATTCTCCAACAGAACCCCCAGACGGGCAACCTTGACGAAGCCTGCAGGATACGGGACCCTTTACTCGCTGATCATGGTGACTTTGAATCCAGGCCTAAAGAACGCCTCGGCATTTCTGGAAATATTGCTTAGTAATTCAACCTAATCGTCAGATCCAAGTTTTGCCCACTGTACGAAAAGCTAGCGGCCTCGAACGAAGGCGCACTCATCGTGGCTTTTGCGCCGCTTGAAAAGCCGTAGCCTTCCGTGGGGACCCCTAGAAAGTTAGTGGCAAGCTTGCCGTCCATATTTTCATCATGAATAACGGCCAACGCATACGTTCCCGGGGGGATATCTAAAAAGTTGCAACGCGCCTGCGAATCCCGAATTTTTATCATCATTATATTGGTTGCGGAGTGAAGAAATTCAGTAGGAAAACCCGCTGGCGATTCAAAAAGCGCGCAAGCTACACTCCCAGCGTTGTTGCGAATGTTCGGAATTTTTACGTGAATTCCAGGGCATGGTGATTGGGCAAAGACGATAGCGGGAAAACTTGCAAGCATCAGCACTGCCCACAATGCTACACACCGAACACCCATGGGGAGCCGCGTCACCGGATGCCTGGCAGGGGAGCCGAACGCAGACTCCCGATTAGTTGATTCACTCCTGATTTTCCTCATAGCCCCGATCTGCCCAGCCTGATTTAATCAACCACTATACACCCAACAGGAATTAAACTTCGTGCTTGGATATATTGACTTGCAACACGGACACACGTTCAATAACTATACCGCCCGCCACCTTGCTCCCAACCTACTGGAATACCGAAACATTAATTAAAGCTCGATTGCATAATCCGATTATCGTACATGCTGTATAGCACGGATGAACGAGCATGTGGCATTTACCAAGGCGTCCCCCTGGGTCATAAGCTGCTTTATCCATACCATCAGGGTAGACTAGCGTCCCCCATTCGGCCGAGGCTGTGTGAAAACGTGGCTCCCGCTATACTCTACTCGTGACAGCTAGCGGAGTTCGATGGCGCGGGTGGTGTCGGCGAGCAGGGTGTCGCCGATCGTCACCTGCACCCGGCGGTCGTGCGGGTGCAGGGTGATGCGGGGGAATCCGTTGCCATTGGGGCATCCCTTGCGTACGAGCGGTGTCGTTATGTTAGTTAATGTTTCAGCCTAGCACTCAAGCATGGTTTTCCCATGCGCTGGATCAACGGACCGGTGAAGTCACTACCGCCCTGCTGCTGCTCGACGCCCCCGATCCCCTCCTCACCCGGGACGCTGTTCAAGGACCTTCCTGATCGGACCCGGAAGGCTCCCGGAGGGCAGGCAAGGGGCCCGGCCGACCCAGCAGATAGCCCTGCGCCTTGCGGACCCCGATGTCTCGCAGTGCTTCCAACTCGGCCTGCGTCTCGACGCCCTCGGCGAGCAGCCGGCTGCCCGTTTCGGCCGTGAAGCCCACCAGTGCCGCGGCCAGCGCTCGGCTGTCGGGGCGCGTGTCTATGCCGTGGGTCAGGGATCGATCCAGCTTGATGACGTCCGGCGCCAGGCGGAGGATGTGGCGAAAGCTGGCATAGCCGGCGCCCGCATCATCGATCGCCAGCCTGAGCCCTTGCCTGCGCATCTCGACCAGGGCCTCGAAGAGGCCGGCGTAGTCGTCAACGACATCGTGTTCGGTGACCTCGAGCATCAGGCGGTCAAGGGGATGGGGCCTGAACAGATCGGCAAGCCGGCCGGACAGGATGGTGGCCGGAGAGGCATTGAGTGACAGATAGGCCGAGTCGGGAATCTCGGGCAGCGCCTCCAGCGCCAACTCGATGGCCGCCAGCTCCAGTTCCACTCGCAGCCCCACCGTAGCGGCCTCCTCGAACCACTTGTCGGGACCTCGGATCGGCTCGGCGACGAAGCGCGACAGCGCTTCATAACCGGCGATGCGCTGGTCGACGAGATCGTGCATGGGCTGGTAGACGATATGGAAGCGACGCTGGTCGAGCACATCGCGTATTCTTGCCTCGGCGCCCTTCTGCCGTTGCTTGCGCTTGCGCTGACGCTCAAGCTGCCGCGCCACGAAGTCGGCAAAGACCCGCATCATGGCCAGGTCACGCTCATTCAAGGTGGTGTTGGATTGGCGGTCGAAACAGCACAGCGTGCCGTATACGCTGCCATTCTGCAGGCGGATGGGCACACTGAGGTGGGCGCCTATCGGCATCTCCCGGGTGGCCGCCAGGTCCAGCGCCCCCGGCTCCTGTCGCGCATCCTGGATCACTTCCGGCAGCCTGCCATCCACGACCCGTTGGCAGTAGCTTTCCTCAACAGGATCCGACGCCCCGACTTCCAGGTGCGGGGCTCCCGCCTCTTCGTCCACGAAGCGAAAGATCCGCCTTTCGTCCTCAAGCTCCGAGATAAAGGCGACTTCCATGCCGAGATGGGTGCGGATGGCATGCAAGACCTCGAGCAGCGCGCGTTCGGACGACGCTTCGGCCAACTCATCCAGCCCCAGGGAAATATCCACCAGCGTATGCTCCTCTGTTGCCTTGGATGCTCCAGCTTCCATGGGCCACCTTAAAGGTCAAGATATGAACAGCACTACGCTTTGCCTGAAAACTGCCTGCGCTCGATCACACGGCGTTAAAAATCGGCTCAAAGTACTCATTTACACCACGTAAACTCCGTCTTTTCGCCGATTTTTGCCTTGTCTGATCATCGCTCGACGACTTTTCGGACAAAGCTTAACGCCAGCGACTCTGGCGTGGTACAGCGCCTACCTGGATCAACGATGCGGTCATCCTCCTTACACCTGCACCCGGCGGTCGTGCGGGGGCAGGGTGATGCGGGGCTACGTGGAAGCGGTTGCCATGTGTGCATTCCTTGCGTACGGGCCGTGTCGTTATGTTGTTTTGTGTTTCAGCCTAGCACCAAAGGATGATCCATCCCATACATGGGATCATCGGAGAGGTGAGCCTCAGTCGTCGGGAATCAATCGCTCGTTAAGGTCGGAAAAGGCGAAGCCGGCTTCCGGGCCGCCGGCGATGACGTAGACGGCCCCCTTCACCGTCGCCGCATCCAGGCCGTGGCGAGCCGTGGACATGGGAGGCAGGCGCTCCCAGCGGTCCTCCTCCAGGTGGTAGCGCTCCGCTTCGTCGAAGGTGCGTTCCTCGGGCATGAAGGTCTCGCCGCCGAACAGGTAGACCCAGTCATCGAGCGCCGTCACGGCGACCCCGCTGCGCCCGGTGGGCACCGGGGCCCCCTGCTCCCAACGATCGTCGTCGGGGTGATAGATCTCGTTGGTGGTGAGGCGGAAGGTGGTGGCGTCGCGGCCGGCGAGCACGACGATGCGACCGTCGATCTCGGCGGCACGGTGATGGTTGCGCGGGGTGGGCATGGCCGCGAGCCGACTCCACGCGTCGCGTTGCGGGTCGTAGACCTCGTGGACGCCGACATCCTCCCGGCCATGCGTGGTGCCGCCGATGGCGTGAATGCGCCCATCGAGCACGGCAGTGGCCAAGGCGCCCCGCGGGGTGGGGACCGCCGGGCCCTGGCGCCACTGGTCCGCGTCGATGTCGTAGATATGGAAAGCGTCGGTGGGGGTGAAGCTGGCTTCGTCGTAGCCGGCGATCACGTAGAGACGGCCGTCGTGATACTCGAAGCCGGCGTGATTGACGCCACGCGGCAGCTCCGTGAGGGCTTCCCAGCGGTCGTCGCCGGGGTCATAGACGAAGAGCGTGCGCGGCGCGGTGGCGTCGCGCTCGCCTGCCTGCAGGAAGCCGCCGGCGAGGAAGATGCGCTCGCCGTCGGTGGCCACGCTGACTTCGGTGCGTGGCTCGGGTAGCGGTGCCATCCGGCGCCACTCACCGGCGGCTTCCCGAACGTCGGCGACGGCCAGGGGTGAAGCCAGGAAGAGCCCCAGGGTGGCGCCCAGCCAGCCGCCAATGGAATAGCGTGCTCTGGATGGCATGGTAAACCTCCTCCCGCCGCTGTCTCGCGCGCCTGGCGTACTCCTGGCGGCGGCGTGGAACCCTCCCTTCAGCCTAGGCGCGGTGGATACCCCGTCAAGGCGGTACACTGGGGCGAAATACCCCCTGGCAAGGCAGGCAGCGTCGATGAAGAAGACCCGTCCCCGTGACTCCCGGGCCGATGCATTCGGCGAGGCCAAGCTGACGGCACTGGGCGGCCGCGACATCCTCTTCGTGATGGCGGCCGAGGCCGAATACGGCCCGCATCTCAGGAAGCGTTTCGACCCTTTCATGACCGGCGTCGGCCCCGTCGAGGCGGCCGTCGAGCTCACCGCCGCCCTTGCCACCCTCGACCGGCGCGAGCGCCTGCCTCATCTCGTGGTGTCACTGGGATCGGCCGGCAGCCGGGTTCTCGAGCAGACCGAGATCTATCAGGCGATCTCCGTCTGCTACCGCGACATGGACGCCTCCCCGTTGGGCTTCGAAAAGGGGGCCACGCCCTTTCTCGACCTGCCGGCGACCGTCCCGCTGCCCTTGCGCATTCCCGGCATTCGTCAGGCCTCGTTGTCGACCGGCGCCAATATCGTCTCGGGCCCGGCCTATGACGCCATCGCCGCCGACATGGTGGACATGGAAAGCTATGCCTGCCTGCGCGCCTGCATGCGCTTCGACGTGCCGCTGGTCGTGCTGCGCGGCATCTCGGACGGCAAGACGGAACTGCACCACATCGACGACTGGACGGAAACGCTCCATGTCATCGACGACAGGCTGGCCTTGGCCGTCGACCGCCTCGGCGAAGCGCTCGCCGAAGGCCTGTTGAAGCTCTGACGCTGGCGGAATCAGGGCGACTTCGATTGCGGAAACGGCAGCGCCTGGCATTGAGCGAGCGGTAGTGGCATTAAAATATCGATAATGCCACCAACCGACACTACACTGTCGGTATGAAAACGAGACACGTCACCCTCAGCCCACAAGCCTCCCTCTCGCTGCGCCTGTTCGCCGGGTTGATCGAGGAGGGGCGGCTACGCAAGGGGTGGACCCGAGAAGAACTCGCCGAGCGGGTTGGCGTCGGCGTGGTCACGATCCGCCAGGTTGCCAAGGGTTCTCCCGGGGTGGCCATCGGCACCTACTTCGAAGCGGCGGCGCTGGTCGGCGTATCGCTTTTCACCGATGACCCGGGCACTCTGAAACGCGAGCACGCTACCCAACTGGAACGGCTGACGTTGCTTCCCAAGCGCGCCCGCCGTCGGCAGCAAGAGCCCATCGACGATGATTTCTAGCCGACGCGCTTATGTATGGGTCTGGCTGCCCGGCCGGACCTCCCCCGTCACGGCCGGTCTCGTGGAGCGCGACGATCAGGATCGCTACCGCTTTGCCTATGGCCGCCGCTATCTCGCGCGGAAGGATGCCATCAGCCTTTTTCCCCGAGAACTTCCCCTGCGGCCAGGTAGCCAGGAACAGGCAGACGGCACACTGCCTTCCTGCCTGCGTGACGCCTCCCCAGACGCCTGGGGACGTCGCGTCATCATCAACCGGCTGACGGGCAGGAAGGGCGATGGCGCCGGTGAGGTCGACTTCAACGAGATGGTCTATCTGCTGGAATCGGGGTCGGATCGGATCGGCGCACTCGATTTCCAGCTCTCCCCCACCGAATACCGACCGCGGGAACATCAGGACGCCACCTTGGCGGAATTGCAGGAAGCGTCGGAGTATGTGGAGGCAGGGGAGCCGCTACCGCCCGCTCTGGACCAGGCCATTCAACACGGCAGCAGCATCGGTGGCGCCCGCCCCAAGGCCTTGCTGAATGACCGGGACCGCAAGCTGGTGGCGAAGTTTTCCTCCAGCACCGACCTCTACAGCGTGGTGAAGGCGGAGTTCGTTGCCATGCGGCTTGCCAGGCTCGTGGGTCTCGATGCCGCTCCCGTCGAGATTACCCACTCGCTGGGCAAGGACGTACTGCTGGTGGAGCGCTTCGACAGGATGAGATCCGCTGACGGCTGGTGCAGACGGATCGTGCTCTCGGCACTCACTCTGCTGGGCCTTGATGAGATGACCGCCCGCTATGCCAGCTATGAGGATCTCGCCCATCTCATCCGGGCGGAGTTCGACCAGCCCGGAGCATCGCTGCGTGAGCTGTTCAAGCGCATCGTGTTCAATGTGCTGTGCGGCAATACCGACGACCACGCGCGCAACCATGCCACCTTCTGGGATGGCGAGAGCCATCGACTGACACCGGCTTATGACATCTGCCCGCAGTCCCGAACCGGTGGCGAAGCCACTCAGGCCATGTTGCTGTACGGCCAGGAGCGACGCAGCCAGCTCACCCACTGCCTGGCGGCCGCGGAGCGGCTCGGCCTGAGCCAAGCGCAAGCCAGAGAGATTATCGACCACCAGCTCGCCACGATCCGGGAGCAGTGGGATAGCGTGTGCGATGAAGCCGACTTGAGCCCGGTCGATCGTGCCTTCCTGTGGGGCAGGCAGTTTCTGAACCCGTTCACGTTGGAGTCGTACACGGAATCACAGTAGTCATGAGGACGCATCGCCCACCAGCGACGGTCGTGTCGACATCAAGCGGATAACGAGCAGCGAGCGTCTCGGCGCGCCATGCTCCACCTTGCCCACCACCGGTGAAGGTGTCATCGTCACCCGGAAACCATTCGCCGTCTGACCACAAGGAGCGAGCACCGTGTTCATCGCCATGAACCGTTTTCGGGTCAACCCCGAGAGAGTGGAGGAGTTCGAGCAGATCTGGCTGGAGCGGGAAACCCACCTGCAGGGCCTGCCCGGTTTCGTCGAGTTCCACATGCTGCGCGGCCCCGAGAAGGAGGATCACGTGCTCTACGCCTCCCACACCGTCTGGCGCTCGCGCGAGGACTTCGAGGCCTGGACGCACTCCGAGGCATTCCGCAAGGCGCACGCCAATGCCGGCCAGAGCCGCCGCGAGGGGCTCTACCTGGGCCCGCCAAACTTCGAAGGGTTCGAGGTCATCCAGACGGTCGGCAACGCGAGCGACGCCTGAGGCCATGGGTCGCGTGGGGGTCGGAAGCTGTCAGCCGCGCGGCGGCAGCGGGCCGGAATCCACCACTCGGTAGCGCGTGCTGCGCCCGCCACCCGGCAGTTTCTCCAGGCAGCCCTTGGCCAGCAGGTCGGAAAGATGGCGGGTCGCGGTGGCCTTGCTGACCTTGGCGACCTTCTGGTACTGGGCAGCGCTGATGCCGCCCTCGAAGCCGCGCTCTCCCCCATCCAGCAACCGATTGAGTACCTTGATCTGCTCCGGCAACAGGCCGGCTTCGGCGAATCGCTGCCAGAAGCGTGTCTTGGCCAGGGTACGCTCGATGTTGGTTAGAGCATCCGCCAGGGCTTGCAGCAGGATATCGAGAAACCAGGCCAGCCAGTCGCTGAGATCCGTCGTGCCACGCTGGCTGGTTTCAAGCACCCGGTAGTAGTCCTGGCGCTCGGCCAGGATCGCGGCGGACATGGTATAGAGGCGAATGCTCTGTTGGTCGGCCTGGGCCAAGGCCCGGTCGGCAATGGCGCGGGCCAGGCGGCCGTTACCGTCCTCGAAAGGGTGCAGGGTGACGAACCAGAAGTGGGCGATACCGGCACGCAGCAAGGGGTCCAGGGCCGGGTCGTGGCGGCTCGCATCGAACCACGCCAGGAAGGCGGCCATTTCGTTCTCCAGCACCGCGCGAGGAGGTGCCTCGAAAAGTACACTGAGCTTGTCGAGACGGCCGGAGACGAGCCGCATCGGCTCCTCGCCCCGCCACTGTCCTACCCGCAGCTTGACCAGCGATGCCTCGGCATCGGGGAACAGCCAACGATGCCACTGGAAGAGCCGCTCGCGGGTCAGGGCCGTATCCGGCGAGCCAATGGCATCCATCATCATGTCGGCCAGGCCTTCCGAACGCGACGAAACAGCCTTCGTCTCACCCTCCACGCCCAAGCGTCGCGCCAGGGAGGAGCGTACCGAGGCGGCATTCAGGCGCTCCCCCTCGATGGCCGAGGAGGTGATGATGTTCTGCAACAGCGTATCCAGCGTCATTGCCGGATCATCGCCGGCCGGGAGGAAGCCTACCCTCCCCCACAGCATACCGAGAGACCGCCACGCTTCCTGCAGGCGAGGCTGTATCACGGCGGCTCGCCAGTGAAAATCGGGCCAGTCGGGCTGCTGCCAGATCCAGGTCAGCGTCGTGGAGGAAGCGGTCATGGCGGTACCTGAATGTTCTGGCGAGCCGAATAATAGAATTATTCGGCTCACTATATGAGCCGAATTGTCAGTCGATTCGGCTCACGGGTCAAGCAGGGCCCATTTGCCGAGGTTGCCCCCGGGTAGCCAGGCTGATCTCGTCATGTTCGGCATTGCCGGCGTGGTGGTCTAGAAGGCCCTCCGAGTTATATGGACGGGACGTTCACCGGAATGGAGTGATCCGCCATTCCGACGCCCCCTGCCTATCATCACTGCCGAACACTTTTTTCTCTGATTTCTTCGGTGTGGTTTGACATCGCCGGTTCTCTTGGGCTTAGATGGGCTTCAATTTAGATAGATCGGTCTATACAGGAACGACCACCGATGCCAGCCTCCAAGCGCGACCAGCTGCTCGCCACGGCCGAGCGACTCTTCTATGAGCAGGGGTTCCACGCCACCGGCATCGACCGCATCGTGGCCGCCGCCGGGGTGGTGCGCATGACGCTCTACAACCACTTCGCCTCCAAGGAGGCCTTGGTGGCGGCCGTCCTGAAGGCCCGCCATGAACGCTTCATCGCCAGCCTCGATGCGGCGGCGGCCTGCGCCTCGCCGGGCCAGGTGACACGGGCCCTGGTCGAGGCGCATGGCCACTGGCTGGAGCGGTACAGCCAGCATGGCTGCATCATGGCCAAGGCGATGGGCGAGTTCGCCGAGCACAGCGCCGAGATCCATGCCCTGGCGACGGCCGCCAAGACCGACCTGCTGGCACGCCTCGAGGCCGGCGTGGCACGCGACGAGCTGGACCACCACGCCGGCCTGGCGCGACGCCTCTTCATGGTGCTGGAAGGCAGCAATACGGCGGTGGCCCTGCTGGGCGTGCAGACGGCCCTGGCCGACACTCGGGCGGTGACCGACGCCCTGCTCGCAACGGCCCGGAGCGAGAGCCCATGAGGCCCCTGTCCCCCCTCGGCATGGCGACCCTCGGCAGCGGGGTCATCGCCATCACCTACGGCCTGGCCCGCTTCGTGTTCGGGCTCTTCCTGCCCGCGATGCGCGACGAGCTGACGATCTCCCCGTCCATGGCGGGGGTGATCGGCGCCCTGCCGTTCCTGAGCTTCGTCTTCGCGATCCTCGCCGCCACCTGGGTGATACGCCGCCTCGGGATTCGCCGCACGGGGGTCGCGGCCGCCGGCCTGGCCGGGGTCGGGCTGATGACGATCGCCCTGGCGCCGTCATCGCTGCTGCTGGCCGCCGGCGTGCTGATCTGCGGGATCAGCACCGGGCTGTCATCGCCGGTCATGGCGGAGGCGGTTCACCGGGTCGTGCCGTCCTGGGTCCTGCGCGGGCGGGTCAACGCCACCATCAATGCGGGCACCAGCCTGGGGATCGCGCTCGCCATGCCGGCGGTGCTGATCTGGGCGGAGGCCTGGCGCAGCGCCTATCTCGGGTTCGCCGCCCTGGCGGCCCTGGGTACCCTGGCGGCCCTCTGCTACCTGCCTCGGGATGGCCAACGCCCCTCACCATCGCAGCCCCGCCCGGCCGCCCTGCCGGTGAGCCGGTCGCAGTGGCTCGGCATCGCCCGGCTGAGCGGCCTGGCCGTCGGCATGGGGGGCGTGAGCGCGGCCTACTGGGTGTTCGCCCCCGATGCGGTGATCAACGCCGGGGGGCTCGCGCCGAGCCAGACCGCCTGGATGTGGCTGGCGGTCGGCGTCGGGGGGCTGGCGGGCGCTGGCGCCGGTGATCTCATCTCGCGCTTCGGGCCGGCCGCGAGCCATGCAGCCGGCCTCACGGTGATGTCCGCCAGCCTCGCGCTGCTGGTCGTCGTTCCCGGCAACTTCGCCCTCGCCCTGGCCTCCGCGGCCCTGTTCGGCGCCGGGTACATGACCCTCAGCGGTTTCTACCTGGTCAGGAGCACCCAGATCATGACCGAGGCGCCCTCCTTCGCCCCGGTGCTGCCGCTGCTCGCCACCTCGGTCGGCCAGGTCGCCGGCTCTCCGCTGGCCGGCTGGCTGGTCGGGGCCGAAGGCCATGCCGCCACCTTCCTGCTCTTCGCCACCCTGGGACTCGCGGTCGCCGGGCTGGGGGCGTGGTTACTGAACGAGCGAAGCGCTGCCGACTGGCACGCCCTTTGATGGGGTCGTCGCGCTAAACTGTAGGTACCCATCCAACGTCAGGAGGATGCCATGGAACAGCGATATGAAGTACGCGCCATCTACACGCATCCGGACAAGTCCCACCCGGAGGAGTGGGAGGTCGTGGACTTGCATCGGAATGACATCGTGTCGGTGCACAAGACTCGCGAAGAAGCCGATACCGCCGCTGCCGACCTGCAGGAACGCGAAGTAGATCGCTGATCGACGATGATTTCTCGCCGACGCGCCCATGTCTGGATCTGGCGGCGTGCAGCAACCTTAGCGGGATATGCCACTCTGAGCAGGTAGCAGGCGCCTCGACACACCGAGAGCGCCCGCCTCTGGATCACACACCGTCAGACGGAAAGGAGAGCCCCATGACCAACAGGGAAGCCTACGAGCAGAAGTTGCAGGCCAAGCTGGACGAGTGGCAGGCCGAGGTGGACAGGCTGAGGGCCCGTGCCAAGGGTGCCGAGGCCGATGCCCGCATCGAGTACCAGGAGGAGATCGACAGGCTCGAGGCGCAGCGCAACGAAGCCAGACAGAAGCTGGCCGAGCTGCAGAGGGCCAGCGATGATGCCTGGGAGGATGTGAAGGCCGGCGTCGAGCGCGCCTGGGACTCCCTGAACGAAGCCATCAAGTCCGCTCGCTCCCGTTTCAAGTGATCCATCGCCCGGCGGGTCGCATGGGGCTCACAACGGCAGATGCAGGATGGCGCCACGCAGGCCGCGCTCGTCGGCCCAGAGCCGGCCGGCCTGCCATTCGTGACCTGGGCGCTGACCCTCGGCCCGCTGGTCAAGACGATGCCGCTGCTAGATGTGATCTCTCGGTAGGTTGGTCATCCGAAGCCTGAGGCCGTCGGGTAGTAGAGGGGAGTAGGAGTAACAGGGGTACGCCCCCGATTACTCCGTACTTCGGGGCACCAATCATGGCCGCTACTCGCCTGCCTGCTGGCTGTTGATTTCGCTCAGTTGCTCCAGCAGTTCGGGGATGTTGTCCTGGATGATGCTCCACACTGTATCGTCGTCGATCCCCAAGTAGGCATGAATCAGACGATTACGGGTGGCAATGATCATCCGCCAGGGGATCTCCGGATACCGCTGACGGGCAGCATCCGGAATCCGGGTTGCCGCCTCGCCGCCTCGCCGATAAGTTCGAGGTTTCGCAGCGTGGCGTCGTAAGTGAGGTCATGGGCAATGAAGCTATCCTGATCCAGGCCTTCCGTGTAGGACAGGACCTTCTCGGCGAAGCCGATCATGTCATCGATATAGAAGCGCCATTCACGTTGGGAGCTAGCGTCAGACATGCAGCGCCTCACGCTCGATATAGGGCCTGAGCTCGGAACGCAGCGCCTTGTCGGTCACCAGATCCACGGGATGGCCCAGCAGATCCTCCAGATAGAACTGGACCCCGAAATAGCGGGCCGAGGTCGCCGGGCCGTTGAAGCTCACCAGGATATCGATATCACTGTCTTCTCGAGCCTCATCGCGGGACATGGAGCCGAAGAGCGCCAATGATCTGACCCCATACTCGCTGGCCAGGGTCGGCATGTGGTCTCTCAGCAGTTGCAGGGTCCTGCCTCTGTTCATCTTTCGATACCTCAGGATTGCTGGGACTGGGTATTGCGCATGGTGCTCGCCCTTACGACTCAGCGGTATCGTGATGGGTTTCCGACACTCAGACTAGCACCGAAGGATGATTTGTCCTATGCCTGGGCTCACAACGGCAGATGCAGGATGGCGCCACGCAGGCCGCGCTCGTCCGCCCAGAGCCGGCCCAGGGTGATGGGCAGGCGGAAGCGGCGCTTGCCGGCCGCGCCGGGGTTGAACAGCAGCCGACCATCCTGCCATTCGTGGCGCGGCTTGTGGGAGTGACCGTGGAGCACGGCGTCACAGCAGGTAACGGGATCGAACTCCTGCAGGATATGCACCAGGTGCAGGCGCCAGCCGTTGACGGTGAGGTCCCGCGTCATCGGCAGCGCCTCGGCCCAGGGCGCGGTGTCGATATTGCCACGCACCGCCGCCACCGGGGCCAGGTCGGCCAGCCGCTCGAGGATGGCGGCGTCCTCGTCCCGGCTGCCCACGTCGCCCAGGTGCAGGATCAGCCCGCAGTCCTCGAGCAGGGTGAGCGCCTCGGGGCGCAGCAGCCCGTGGGTATCACTGATGACGCCGATCGGCAGCTCGGTGGTGATGGCCGGCATGGCTGTCTCCTCACTCGGTGCTTCCGGAAGCCGGCGGATAAGGACCCGCTCCTGGTGTTGCCGTTCACTACATCTTGCCTGAAAACGATCCCTCAGGAGCTGACCCCATAGGGGCGGGCCTCGGCGCCTTCATTCGGCGAACATGCCGCCATCATCGAGAAATTCGTGGGGAGACTTGGTCATTGAGACCGCCTGCCCTTACGTTCACTTGAACCAATCGAGCTCAAAGCGCCCGTTCTTGAGCCTGTACATTGATAGCCCATACTTCAGCTCATTTCCTGAGGCGTCTTTAACGGTGGCACCACCTCATCTCGAGACCGCGCTTGCTATCACGCCCTTGCGGTGCAAGCCTCGGTCAGGGCAACGCTGGAGCCGTATGCGCTGCTAATTCAGTGCGCAAACTCGGGAAACTTGGGCAGCTCATCGGTGAGATCGAACCACTCCGCCTTGGACAACACCAGGCGTGGTAGCGCCTGCTTGGCGACACCAGCGTATCCGGGGTACCCAGCCGCAGCCGCTTGGCCTCGGGAAGATCGTCGCGATCGCTATAGAGCGGGCTGCCGCACTCCGAGCAGAATACCCGGGCCTTGTTCGGCGTGGCGCGATACTCCTTCAGATATTCCGCGACATGAGTAATGCGGAAGTCGCCCGAGCGTATAGGTGCCGCGACGTTGGCAGACTCGGCAGCCGCTACAGCCTCGACAATTGGCGTGCCGTGGCGATCAGCAGATCCGAGAGATTCTGCTCTAACTCCTCGGGCATGCTCCGCACCCGGGACATCGAGATGCTGACAGCCGCTCGCGGTCGGTTGTGCCTATCCAGGATCGGTACCGCGATCGAGATGTCGGAGAGAAAATACTCTTCTACCGACAGCGCATATCCCTGGCGCCTGAATCGGGCCAAGCGCTCCATGATCTCAGGCACCTCATGCACGGTATTCGGTGTGTAGGCCTTTCGCTGCGTCCGCTCCAGAATCTCCACAGCCTCTTGCTCTGCCAGCAGAGACAGCATCGCCAGCCCCGGGGCCGTGCAGAATGCCGGAAGGCGCGAGCCGATGGTGATGTCAGTATCCAGCATGTTGCGGCTCAGCAAGCGGGAGAGATACACCACGTCTTGCCCGTCCAGAATCGTCAGGCTGACCGAACCTTCCGTCTCCTTGCTCAGGTTCAGCAGGTAGGGGCGTACCTTGTCGACCAGTGGGTGCGCATGGAGGTAGTGCGCGGCGATATCCAGCGTGCGCACGCTGGGCTCGATCAGCTGCGTCTCCTCGTTGCGCTGCAGGTAGCCTAGCTGCGTCAAGGTGTGCACGAAGCGCTGCGCCGCGCTCCGGTCCATGTCGCAGCGTTCCGCCAGCTGCTTGACGCTCATCGCCGGATGCTCGGCATCGAAGACCTCGAGGATCCGAAACGCCTTCACCACGCTCTTGACCATCAAGCGGTCCACTTTTTCTTTTTCGCTCAACGCCTTACCCCTTCCTAGTCGGATCTTTTCGTAAGAAAAGTCGCTTCTTGTGTCGATTTTGGGTTTTACAACGCTCACCATTCAACTACATTGATTGAATGTAGATCACGACTGATCGCATTGCAATCACAATGACACAATCAACCGAGAGGCAATCATGTCCGAACACATCCTCACCAACAAGCAAGGCCGTGTAGGCGTCATCACCCTGAATCGCCCCGAAGTCCTTAACGCCTGGCACAGCGAGATGCGCCAGCAGCTCATCGCCGCGCTCGAGGAGTTCACCAACGACGATTCGCTCGGCGCCATCGTGCTGACCGGAGCGGGCAAGCGAGCCTTCAGTGCCGGCCAGGATCTCAACGAGACTCGATCCTTCGACGCCGAGCGGGCCAAACGCTGGGTGGGAGAGTGGGAGATGCTCTACGACAAGCTGCGCAGCAGCCCCAAGCCCATCATCGCCGCGCTCAACGGGGTGGCGGCCGGTTCGGCCTTTCAGGTGGCGCTGCTGTGCGACTTCCGCGTCGCCCATGCCGACGTCCGCATGGGACAGCCCGAAATCAACTCGGGTATCGCCAGCACCACCGGTCCCTGGATCATGCGCGAACACCTGGGGCTCGCTCGCACCATCGACCTGACCCTGAGCGGCCGCCTGATGAATGCCGACGAGTCGCACGCCCTCGGCTTGACCAACCGCCTGGTCGCGGCCGACCAGGTCCTTCCGGAAGCGCTGAAACTGGGTGAAGAGCTCGCCGACAAGCCACCCGTTGCGATGCGCCTGGATCGTCAGCGCTTCAAGGAGATCACCGAGCCCGGCTTCCGCGACTGCCTCGAGGCAGGGGTTCGCATCCAGGGCGAGGCCTACGCCTCGGGCGAGCCGGCACGCATGATGGAGCTCTTCCTCAAGCGCCGAAAAGGTTGAATCGAGATCTGACAACTGCCGCTGGAGTGACGTGACGCGTCAGAAGCAAAGGACAATCGGATTGCCATGATATTCAACCTCAACGATCCCAGTTTCATTCTCGCGCTGCGCGATATCGCAACGCGCGAGCCGGAGCGCTTGTTCGGGAGCTTCGATCAACGCCCCCTGACGTTCGGCGAGCTCGACCTTCAGGCCGAGGCACTCGCCGCCTACCTTCGCCGGGAGTTGGGCATTCGCCCCGGCGAGCGTGCCGCGGTCATGATGCATAACGGCCCCGAGGCCATCGCCATCCTGTTCGCGCTGGCCAAGGCCGGTATCGTCTGGGTGCCGGTCAATGCTCGTCAGCGCGGCAATGGATTGAAGTACATCCTCGAGCATTGCGACCCCGCGGTCCTGTTCACAGATGCCGACCTGTGGCCGGTCGTCGTCGATAGCGGGGCGACATTCACGGGCAAGACGCTGCTGCTGGGAGGCGCGGAAGATACGATCTCCGAGCACCTGGAAGGCAAGGAGAGGCTGGACGCACCGGCTCCTGCCATGTCGGAGTTGTACGCCTTGATGTACACCTCCGGCACGACGGGCAAGCCAAAGGGGGTACGCGTCACGCATGCGATGATGGCCTACGCCCTGAAGAGCGTCGAGCTGCTCTGCTCGATCAAGCCGGGCGACGTCTTCTTCCAGTGGGAGCCTTTCTACCACATCGGCGGCGCCCAGATGCTGTTGCTGCCGCTGTTCTTCGATGTGCGGCTCAGCCTGACCGAGCGCTTCAGCGCCAGTCGCTTCTGGGAGCAGGTCAATGCCAGCGGCGCGACTCACATCCATTACCTGGGAGGCGTCCTGCAGATCCTGCTGAAGCAGCCGCCCAGCGAACTGGAGACCGCGCACAACGTGCGTATCGCCTGGGGAGGGGGCTGTCCAAGCGATATCTGGTCGACCCTGCAGGATCGCTTCGGCTTCGAGATCCGTGAGTGCTACGGCATGACGGAAGCCTCGAGCCTGACCACCTTCAATGCCGAAGGAAAGCCGGGCTCGGTGGGCCGCGCCGTGCCTTGGCTGGAGGTCGGCGTCCACGATGACCAGGGCCGCCCGGTACCGACAGGCGAGCCGGGCCAGGTGGTGGTCCGTGAAACGCATCCCGGCGTGCTGTTCGATGGCTACTTTCGCAATGCCGAGGCCACGGAGAAAGCGCTGGCAAACGGCTTGCTGCATACCGGCGATCGCGGCTGGCTCGATGCGGCAGGCTTTCTCTACTTTCTCGGGCGCATCACCGATAGCGTGCGCTGTCGGGGCGAGAACGTCTCGGCCTGGGAGGTGGAGTCGGTCACTCAGCAGCACCCCGATGTCGAGGAGTGCGCGATGATCGGTGTCGCTGCCGACATCGGCGAGCAAGAGATCAAGCTCTTCCTGAAGCCGAAGGCTGGACGCGATATCGAGCCTCGTGAAATCCATCAGTGGCTGAAGGAGCGCCTGCCCTCCTACCAGTGCCCACGCTACCTCGCCGTCGTGGAGGAGTTCGAGCGAACCCCCAGCCACCGCATCGTCAAGCACAGCCTGCCTACCACCCTGCACGAAGCCTGGGATAGCCAACGGCTTCACTGACCGTGAATCAGAGGAAAACAATGGACAATAACGACAAGAGAAACGACCCGACCACCGTTCCTACAACTAGAAAAGAGGAGACCAACAGCATGGTCCATGTACTGCGCAAGACTGCCGCTATTACCACGTTGACCCTGGCAGCCAACGGCTTTGCCCATGCCGAAGTCTGGGACCTCCCCTCCCCGCAACCGTCGGACAACTACATCACCGAGAACGTCAGCTGGTTCGCCGGCCAGGTGAGCGAAGCCACCAATGGCGAGCTGGACATACGCGTTCACCCGAGCGGGTCGCTGTTCCCCGGCGATCAGATCAAGCGCGCCGTTCAGCGCGACCAGGCACAGATCGGCGTTCACGTCCTCTCCGCCCATCAGAACGAGAACGTCCTCTACGGTATCGACTCGGTGCCTTTCCTGGCGGATTCCTTCGAAGAGTCTACGCAGCTTTGGGAAGTGACCAAGCCGGCTCTAGACGAGATGATGGCGGAGCAGAACCTTCAGTTGCTCTACCACATCCCCTGGCCCCCGCAGGGCATCTTCTTCGACCGCGAGATCGAGTCGCCCGAGGATGCGGAGGGGCTCAAGTTCCGGGCCTATAATACGGCGACGGCACGCTTTGCCGAACTGATGGGCATGACGCCGACGCTTATCGAGGAGGCCGAACTTTCTCAGGCGGCCGCCACCGGCATGGTGCAATCGCTGATCTCCTCCGGCGACCCCGTCTACAACCACCAGCTGTGGGACTACCTCCCCCACTTCTACGATGCCAAGGCTTGGCTCGTACTCAGCCACGTCTTCGTCAACAAGGACCGCTGGGAAGACCTCGACGAGGAAACGAGGCAGGCAGTCCTGGCGATTGCCGCAGAAGCCGAGCAGCGCGGCGAGGAGCAGGCCAGGGAGCTCACCGATGAACTCAAGAACCGCCTGAGCGACAAGGGCGTTGCGATCAACCAGCCCAACGAGGAGCTGCAGGCGGAATTCAACCGTATCGGTGAAGCAATGCAGGAGGAGTGGCTAGAGAAGGCCGGCCCGCAAGGCCAGCAACTGGTAGAGGAATATCGTGCCATGCAGTGACAGCACGATTCACGTCCCCATTCCGAGGAATGGGGACTCCGCTTGGCTGGTTGAACTAGGGGTCGCTCCCATGAACACCTTCTCTTCTCGTGCAGCCAGATGCCTGGAAACGCTCTACCGCGTCTTCGGCTATCTTGCCGCGCTATGCATTTTCATCATGCTCGTCGTGATCGTCGCCCAGGTGGTGCTGCGCTGGAGCGGCACGACTCTGCCTGGCGCTACCAACTATGCCGGCTATCTGATGGGCGCCAGTACGTTCCTTGCTGCGGCCTACACCTTTCACGAAGGCGGGCATATCCGCGTCGGCCTCCTGGTGGAACGGCTTGGGCGCTTTCGCCCCATCGGCGAGCTGTGGTGCCTGCTGGTCGCCGGCGGCATTGCCGGCTTCATCACGTGGCACGCCTTCGATGCGGCCTACTGGTCCTATCGGTTTGGCGACGTCTCATCAGGGCAGGATGCGACGGCGCTCTGGATACCCCAGTCGCTGCTCGCGCTCGGCTCCACGGCCTTCACGATTTCGATTCTCGATCATTTCGTGCGCACCCTGGCCGCGCTGTTTCGTTCCGCAGGCGCCAACCATCACGGAACCCATCCCGTGAGGAGTCTCTGATGGATATCACCGAACTGGCCATTGCGCTTCTGCTCATCCTTTTCCTGCTGCTGGGCTCCGGCGTCTGGGTGGCCCTGTCCCTGATCGGGGTGGCCATCGTATGCATCGCGTTCTTCACTGGCCGCCCGATCGGGGCCTCGATGTACAGCACGCTGTGGACGTCATCGACGAGCTGGACGCTCACGGCCCTTCCTCTGTTCATCTGGATGGGAGAAATCCTGTACCGCACGCGACTTTCGGAAAGCCTCTTCCGCGGGTTGAGCCCTTGGCTCAGTTGGCTGCCGGGGCGGTTGATGCATACCAACGTCATTGGCTGCACCCTGTTCGCCGCGGTCTCGGGCTCTTCCGCCGCCACGCTGACCACCGTGGGCAAGATGTCCATGCCGGAGCTCAAAAAACGCGGTTATTCCGACTTCATGAGCGTGGGAACACTGGCCGGCGCCTCCACCCTCGGCCTGATGATTCCCCCCTCGCTGACCATGATCGTCTATGGCGTGATTACCAATCAGTCCATCCCCAAGCTCTTTATCGCGGGGATACTCCCAGGCCTGATACTGGCCGCGCTGTTCATGGGGTACGTCGTGGCCTGGGGCATCCTGAAGAAGCCCAACATCGTCAAAGAGCCGGCCATGACGATGAAGCATCGCCTCTATGAATCGCGTCTGCTGATTCCTGTCGCGCTGTTGATCATTACCGTGATCGGCTCGATGTACTCCGGCCTCGCTACGGCGACCGAAGCCGCCGCTCTCGGGGTCGTCGGCGCCCTGTTGCTTGCCGCGATACAGCGCAGCCTGACCTTTTCCTCGCTGGTGGCAAGTCTGATGGGAGCAGCGAAGACCTCCTGCATGATCGCCCTGATACTGGCAGGCGCCTCGTTCCTGACGCTGGCCATGGGCTTCACCGGGCTACCGCGCGGCCTGGCCGAGTGGGTGGGGTCGCTGGATCTCTCCCCCTTCATGCTGCTGGTGGCACTGATGCTCGTCTACATCGTGCTGGGCTGCTTTCTCGACGGCATCTCGGCGGTGGTGCTGACCATGGCCGTCGTCACGCCCATGCTCAACGCGGCCGGCATCGATCTGCTCTGGTTCGGTATCTTCGTTCTGGTCATGGTGGAGATGGCCCAGATAACGCCGCCGGTCGGCTTCAATCTCTTCGTCATGAAGGGCCTGACCAACCACAGTCTTGGCTTCATCGCCAAGGCGGCGGCGCCGATGTTCCTGATCATGGCGCTCATGGCGCTGTTGCTGATCGCCTTCCCCGGCCTGGCGACCTTCCTGCCTGGCTACATGAATGAAGCCACGATGTGACCACGATAGCGACCGTTACCGTCACGCCCCCGATTTGGGGGCGTGTGTAATGTGGGGTACGCTTCATCCTCGCGCCGAAACCCTTATCCTACCCATCGCCAGCCGGCTTCACGCCACCCGAGCCACTGTCATGGCTCACGCGTGCCCCTCACGCCTTGCCAGTCTTCCCGATCGAGCTCGGGCCGCTCGGCACGGAAGCGGGCGTACAGCTCGATGCCACGCGGGTCTTCCAGGATATCCACCTGGATGCCCTTGTCGCGCAGCAGGGGTTCATTGCCCGAGGCATTGGTGACGTCGCCCACCACCACGCGGGCGAAGCCCCGCATGTGGAGCAGCGTCGCGCAGATGTCGCAGGGGCTCAGGGAGGTAAAGAGCGTGGTGCGGCTGAAGTCGAGGCGGCCGGCATCGCGAATGGCGGAGGTTTCCCCGTGGTTGTAGGGGTGACTCTCCTGCACCAGGGTGTTGTGCCCCTTGCCGAGAATCCGCCGCGTGGCGTTGTCGATGATCACCGCGCCGATGGGGCAACCGCCCTCGTCGTAGCTCTTCTGCGCCAGCAGCACCGCGATCCGCATGACGTCGGCATCGGTCAGCCGCTGGGCGAACGCCTCGTCCATCAGCACCGGCAGACTGGCGGTCGGCATGTGCGCGATGGCGGCCAGTGCGGACTCCGTCACCTCCGTCCGTGAACTCAACAGCGTTTCCATGGTGCCTCCGATTGGTGGTGGGGGGAAAGCGTACCGGGAAGATACTTGACGCAGGCGGCGTCATGACGGGCCTGGCGGGATCAGGACCGACTCGATCGGCCGTCGCAGCGAACGAGGCATCGCCTTCCCCCGCCCGAAGCGCACCACCAGGTCGGGGCGCCCGAGGTGCCACTCCCCGTTTCAAGGCCCAAGCTCATACTGCACCTCCGTGATACGACCCTTCCAGACCAGCTGCAGGGTCCCGCCGTCGTGCCAGCCCACTTCACCATAGCCTGGAACGCGCATGCCCCCTTGGACCTGATAGTCCCGAAAGTGCCCTTCCCAGGGGACTCGACGGTATTCACCATCGAATCGTCCGAAGCGACCGGGGCTGTAGATCCCGACCACCTCGCCGGCGTCGTTGAAGCGAAACTGCAACGACACCGTCGTTCCCCGGTCGGTCATGGTGGCCATTGCCGTGTGATCATCGATGGGGCTCCACATGACGCCGGACCGTGGCAATAGTGCGGTGGGGCACCAGACGGCCTCGGCCAGATAGCGGTGCAAGGCGCCCGAATTCAGCGCCGGGGTATCGGCGGCCGAAGCGACTGACAAGGCAGACAGAAGGCTGACACGACCCGCCCCACTGCCGTCGATGTAGCTATCCTGCACACGCAGGTGTGTCGCCAACGGCATCTCGACCCGGGCATTCCAGAGAAAGCCGACAGCAGGCGGCACGACGAGCTGGGTTGCCGTGAATGGCAACCATCGGCCTGCTGTCGTACTGGTTCGCAGAACCCCCGCCTGTCGGATTCTCGCCGTCTTGATTGGCCTTCGCTGATCCATCAGCACGTGCCTGAAGTAGCGGGCAACGGGGGCTGGAAGCTCGGTGCGTGATGCCGCATCGACCGCCTCATTGTCCGGCCGGGATGCGCGCTCGATGAGGGCGGCTTCCATCCGCCTTGCCCGTGTCGTGTCGCGGGCCCGGCCGGCCAGGACCGAGATGGCAACCGCTACCAGGATGCCGCCGCTACCGATCAACACCCACTGCATCACTCGTCAGCCTCCTCGCCACCACAAGACGATTCCCACCGGCCCCGCCACGAATCCTGGCCCCACTGGGTCGTGTCCCCCTCGCGCTCATCAGAGTAGCTTCTGCGCCGCGTCGCCGAGGGCCGAAGGATGGCCTCACTTCATCTCGAAGCCGCGTTCGATCAGGAAGTCGCGCATATGGGCGCGCAGCTTGCTGTCGAAGAGCGGGGTGAGGTTCCTCGACCAGTCGGAGTTCTTGTGGCCGCCTCTGCGCTCGCCGTAATAGGTGCGCATGGCCTCGTCGAAGGCCGCCACCTGCTCGCTGTCCTCGGTGTAGACATCCTCCTTGAGGATCGCCTCCACCGGCAGGCGCGGCTTGATGTCCGGATCAACGGCCGGGTAGCCGAGGCACATGCCGAACACCGGGTAGACATGCTCCGGCAGGTGCAGCAGGTCGCTGATGGCGTGGGGGTTGTTGCGGATGCCGCCGATGTAGCAGATGCCGAGCCCCGCGGATTCCGCGGCGATCGCCACGTTCTGGGCCATCAGGGCGGTGTCCACGCTGGCCACCAGCAGTTGCTCGGTCATGCCGCGCACGACGTTGGCGCCGGTGCGCTCGGAGGCCTCGGTGGGGCGCTTCATGTCGGCGCAGAACACCAGGAAGTCGGCGCAGCTCGCCACATAGCCCTGACCGCCGGCCAGTTCGGCGATCCTCTCGCGGTTGGCCGGGTTCCTGACGTGGATGACGCTGTAGGCCTGCACGTGGCTGGAGGTGGCGGCGGCCTGGCCGGCGCGGATCAGCTCCAGCAGCAGCTCGCGGGGGATCTGCTGGTCGGTGAACCTGCGGATCGAGCGGTGGGATTTCAGCAAGTCAATGGTGGGGTTCATGGGACCTCGAAGGATGGGATGTGAATCGTTAACCTGCTCATTATCTGTCATCCCGGAAGGCATTGCATCCCGGCCTCAGGCGGTGCCAGTCAGCGGGGACGGTACTCGGGACGAAGGCATGGATTGTTCGCCAGAGACCGCTGCGGCAGAATCGAGCGCTGAACCACTCCACCCAGGTGGCCCAAATGGACTCGATGACCCTGCTGTTCTTCGTGCCGGCCTGCTTCGCCCTGAACATGGCGCCGGGCCCCAACAACCTGCTGTCCATGAGCAACGCCAAGCGCTATGGCGTGCGCATGGCCTGCCTGGCCGGTATCGGCCGTCTGGCGGCCTTTGTGGTGATGATCACGCTCGCTGCCTCGGGCCTGGCGACCGTGCTCCACACCTCCGAGCAACTGTTCCTGATCATCAAGGTGCTCGGTGCCGGCTATCTGTTCTGGCTGGCCTTCCAGCTGTGGAACGCCGAGAGCGGGGACGAGGCCATGGCCACCGGCCCGCTGGGTTTCTGGGGCCTCGCCAGGCAGGAGTTCCTGCTCGCCGCCGGCAATCCCAAGGCCATCCTGATCTTCACGGCGTTTCTGCCGCAGTTCGTCGCGCCGGGCGGCAGTGTCGCCGTCCAGTTCCTGATCCTGGGCGCCCTGTTCCTGGCGCTCGAGTGGGTGGCGATCGCCGGCTATGCCTGTTTCGGCGCCTTCCTGCGTCACTGGTTCTCGCGCCCCACCATGCGCCGGCTGTTCAACCGCACCTGCGCGAGCCTGTTGGCGAGCGCCGGTGTCGGCCTGCTGGTGGCGCGACGGGAGTGAGCCCGAGTCGGTCGAGTGTCCGATGGGGTAGATGACGATCCATCAGCCGGCGCCGGTCGCGAGAGGGAGCCAGACGTGCTCATAGCCGATCGAGACGGAGACGCCCACCAGCAGTACCGACATCGCGAGGCTGAAGCCCGTGAGAATTCTCGGGTTCTCGATTCGTCGCCCTGCAACGGCCCCCATCAGCGCATAGCTGCCGGGCGCTCCGATCGCCAGAGCCGTCAATCCCAGCGACCAGAGCAGCAGGCTGACGCCATGGATGCCTGCGGCGGGAAATTGGATCGTGGCGATCGGCAGGGTCGCTATCATGCCCTTGGGGTTGCAGAGCTGCATGATCAGGCCATCGCGCAGGCGAAGTACACGCGGCGCTTGCCGTACGGCGCCCAGCTCGATGCTCGACCGGGCGATCTTGACGGCGAGATAGAGGATATACCCGCACCCCACGGCCCCCACCACGGCGAGCATATCGCCACGCACCCAGGCCGCACCGGCCCAGCCGAACACCACGAACAGCACCAACATGGCCAGCCCCACCCCGAGGAAGAAACCGACCGAGGTTCTGGCCTGGCCGTTGAGGCCGGCATTCAGGCCGAGCAGATTCACAGGCCCAGGCGTGTACATGACGCCCAGGGCATAGGCGACGATCTCCATGGGAGCCTCTCCGATAGGTAGTGCGTTATGTGTGTGGCCGAGCGGCCGGGATTCAGCGCCGCTAGGTGACGCTGCGCTGGTATTGATACGGCGTCTTGCCGTAGATGCGCTTGAAGCGGCGATTGAAGTGGCTGAGGTCGGTAAAGCCGTAGCGGAAGGCCACCTCGGAGGGCGCCATGCCGGCCTCCAGGGCGTTGCGCGCGGCATTGACCCGGCAGCTCAGTACGTACTGGTGCGGCGTGATGCCGAACTGCTGCCGGAACAGGCGCAGGAAGTGGTACTTCGAGAGGTGGGCGGCCTGGCTGATCTCGTCCAGCGAGAGATCCGCCTCCAGGTGCGCGAGGACGTACTCCTTGGCACGCAGCAACAGCGCATCGGGCCGGCTCACCCTGCCGCCCGGCTGGAACTTGCCGGCCCGCTGCACCAGACGAGTCGCCATGCGATGCAGGGCGTGCTCCTGATCGATGCGCGTGCCCTGCTGGTGGGTCGTCAGGTGCGCCAGTTCCAGGATGGCCTGGCGCAGCTCGGGGTCGGCCAGCAGGGTGTCGCTTCCCTGGAACTGAGCGGCGCGCTCGCACCCCGCCGCATCGGCGAACAGCGCCTCGAGCTGGGCGGAAGGCACGTAGACCATGACATACCCCAGCGTGCTGTCGCCGCCCGGGTGGCCGTCGTGCACCTGCTCGGGATTGAACTGGATGACGTTGCCGGGCGGGCTGCGGTGAAACTGCCCGCCGCTGAAGAAATCCTGCCGCCCGGCGAGGGTGACGCCGAAGGCGTACTCCTCGTGGGCATGGCGGTCGTAGCTGAAATCGCTCAACGCCGCCCGGAGGACCGTGAGCTCGGGAATATGCCGGCTCTTGAAGTAGTCGAATCGACTGGACTGTTTCGCCATGCCACACCTCCCTGACCGCCACTCAGGCATAGCTTAGGCCTACCCCCAAGCCGCAGGCTTGGACATTATTGCGGAAACGGCCAGCGAGGATCTCGCCCGTGAGCCGCTCGTTTCAATTTCCCCTCCCTACCGTGCAGCGAGGAAGTCCCGCACCCGCTGTATCAGGAGGACGGATGCATCGGCGTCGTACGAAGACAGCGAGCTGTCGGCGAAGTTGTGCTGATCGCCGGGGTAAAGGAACAACTCCGCCTCCTCGGCTTCTTCGACGAGTGCCCGAGCGGCGTCGATGTCGCCATCACCAACAAAGATCGGGTCGGCATCCATGGCATGCACCTGCACCGGCACCCTCTTCGGCCAGGTCGACCCGAACTCCGAGATCGGCACGCAGGAATGGAAGAAAAGCGCCCCGCGCGCTCCGGCCCGGGTCTGGGCCAGCTTCTGCGCCGGGACCACGCCTAGAGAGAATCCGGCGTAGACCAACTCGGTCGGCAACCCGTCCACCGCTCGCTCCCCACGCTGAATCACCTCGCCAAACCCAAGTTCCTCGACGAATCTCATACCGTTCTCGAGATCGTCGAAGGTGCGGCCATCGAAGAGATCGGGCGTGTAGACGATGTGCCCGGACCGGCGCAGCCGGTCGGCAAACTCGACGACGCCAGGGGTCAGTCCTTGCGCATGGTGGAACAACATGACCTCTGCCATTTTCGACCTCCTGTCGCGACCGCCACGATAGCTGGTGCCTGACGCTTCGATTATGTGGCATCTACCACCCGAGAATGAATCTCACCCAAGATCTCAAGCCCTCTGGGGGAAGTCCAGCATCGCTCGAACGAATTGTCAGGCCGCGAACCTGGTAGCTGCGCCAACCAGCGCTGCGGCCAAGAGAGTGAATGTAGGGATGACCGTCAGAAGAAAGCCGGGGCCGCGTTTTGCTGGATCTGCAATATACAGCTGTCGATAAAGAAATCGGCCAACCAGATAGACCACCCCAATGCCGGCGATGATCGTGTTTGGCCAATACAGGCCGGCGATGAGCAAGGCGGGAAGAAAGCCGATCAGTTGCTCTAGCGTATTCATGTGTACGCGAAAGGCACGCTCAAAGTGCTCGTTGCCGGAAGTGGCGGGAGCCTTGACTCCGTACTTTGCCCTGGCGCGTCCAACCAGAATGCCAAACAGGAAGAACTGAAGAACCGCTAGTACCGCAACGATGTGTACGTAGTTCATTGCCACTCCGTTGTGAGTCGTACCGCGACCTACGCTTGTCTGAAAACTGCCTGCGCTCGGTCATACGGCGTTAAAAATCGGCTCAAAGTACTCATTTACACCGCGTAAACTCCGTCATTTCGCCGATTTTTGCCTTGTCTGGCCATCGCTCGACGACTTTTCGGACAAAGGTTGGCAGCGATCAGATGGCACGCTCAGCCGTCCAGATGAGCGTCTGCGCGCTGGAATCAATAAACGTGCCTGCCTGGGCACCGTTCGTGCGTCAGCGATCAGGCATGGCGGCGCCGCCTGAGCATGCCGAAGGCCTTGACTCCGGCCAGCACCGCGGCGCCGGCGAGCACGCCGATGGCGGCATTCAGTGCCGTCTCGCTGAGCGGACCGAGGATCGTGCCGGCGCTGGGCAGGTCGGCCGCGAGATGAGCCAGCGCCTCGACGCCGTGATGCACGGCGGGCAGCCCGTGCGCCAGGATGCCGCCCCCGACCATGAACATGGCGGCGGTGCCGATCACCGAGAGCGACTTCATCAGGTAGGGCGCCACCCGTACGATGGCGTTGCCCACGGCCTTCGCCGGCGCCGCGCTACGCTGGCTGAGGTAGAGGCCGAGGTCGTCGAGCTTGACGATGCCGGCGACCAGGCCATAGACGCCAACGGTCATGATCAGGGCGATGCCCACCAGCACCGCGACCTGCTGCGGGAAGGGCGCACCGGCCACGCTGCCCAGGGTGATGGCGATGATCTCCGCCGAGAGGATGAAGTCGGTACGCACCGCGCCCTTGATCTTGTCCCGCTCGAGCGCCACCACATCGGCATCCGGATCGGATAGGGTCCGCACCAGCCGCTCATGCTCCTGCGCCGATTCGGCCTCGTCGTGGGTAAAGGCGTGGAAGAGCTTTTCCGCGCCTTCGAAGCACAGGAAGGCGCCCCCCAGCATCAGCAGCGGCGTCACGGCCCAGGGGGCGATGGCGCTGATCAGCAGCGCCGCCGGCACCAGGATCGCCTTGTTGCGCAGCGAGCCCCTGGCCACCGCCCACACCACCGGCAGTTCGCGGTCGGCCTTCACCCCGCTGACCTGCTGGGCGTTCAGCGCCAGGTCGTCGCCGAGCACTCCGGCGGTCTTCTTGACCGCCACCTTGGTCATCAACGACACATCGTCGAGGATCGTCGCGATATCGTCGATCAGAGTCAGTAAGCTTGCACCTGCCACGGCTGTCTTCCTGTTCCGCTAATGGGGCCGGCGATGGTCTCCCTTCGCCACAAGCGCAGCATGGCATAATCGGCGCACTGCAGAGGAGCTCGATGCGTGAAACCCGAGGATCTGGAAAAGCTGGTGACCCGACGGATGCCCTACGGCAAGTACGAAGGCCGGCTGATCGCCGACCTTCCCGGCCCCTACCTCAACTGGTTCGCCCGCCAGGGCTTCCCGCCCGGCGAGATCGGCCAGCTCCTGCATCTGATGCATGAGATCGACCACAACGGCCTGAGCCCGCTGCTCGATCCGCTGCGGGAGATGCATGGGGCCTAGTCTATTTTCCCTATAGGGAAAATATTGATCTCCCTGCCTGCTACCTCCCAATTTTTTCCCTATCGGGAAATTTCGCGTGCATTCGCCCATTCCCCTGATAGAATTATCCCCATCAGGAAAATTACGCCCCGTGCGACCTTACGCCATCACGCCGCTCGAGAGACAGATGCCCATGCAACCGCCCAGCCCGGTCAATATCCGCGATGCCAAGGCGCTCGGCCAACTGATTCGCCGCACGCGCAAGCAGCAAGGGCTGACCCTGGAAACCCTGGCCGGCCTGTGTGGGTTGAGCATTCGCTTCCTGAGCGAACTGGAGAATGGCCGCGACTCCTGCGGCTTCGCACGCATCATGATGGTGCTCGATGCCCTGGGTATCGATCTCGTCGCCTATCCCACCGAGGAGACCCCGTCGTGAGGCATCAACAGGAGCTGCATGTCTGGCGCGACGAGCAGCGCGTGGGCACCCTGTGGCGCGGTGACGATGGACGACTGATGGGGTTCGAGTACGACGACGCCTGGCAAGCGACGGGGCAGGCCATTTCGCATAGCCTGCCTTTGAGCCGGAAGACCTGGCTGCCGGAAGACCAACGCGCCCATCGCTGGTTCGGCAACCTGCTGCCGGAAGAGCAGGCACGCGAGGCCCTGATCAAGCGACTGGGCATTCCCGACGACGACTTCTCTCTGCTGGCCGCCATCGGCGGCGACTGCGCCGGTGCCCTGACGATCCTGCCCCCCGGGCAGGCCCCGTTGTCACGCGAACAGTCATCGGGCGACTATCGCGCCCTGGAGCTCGACCGGCTCGGCCAGTGGGCCGCCTTCCGCGAGCGCTATGCGCTGATGGCCGACGACGACCCTGCCAGGCGCCCTCGCCTGTCCCTGGCCGGCGCCCAGGACAAGATCCCCGTGCTCGTGTGGGATGGCGCACTCTACCTGCCCTCCGGTGCCGCACCTTCCTCGCATATCCTGAAGTTCGCCGTCGAGGGGCGCGAACAGGTCATCCTCAATGAGCTGTACCTGAACACCCTGGCACGACTGGCCGGGCTGGCCTGCCCTCCCACCGAGATGAGTCATGCCGGCCGCCATCCCTACCTGATCGTCGAACGTTACGATCGTCGTGGCATCGGCACACGCCATATCGAACGCTTGCACCAGGAAGACCTGTGCCAGGCCATGGGGCTGGCGCGCACCCAGAAATACCAGGCCTTCGGTGGCCCACGTTTCGGACAAGGCGTGCAAAGGGTACGCGAGGCCTGCAAACCCTCGGCGGCCTCCATCCAGCACCTGCTTCGCTGGCAGCTCTTCAATGTGCTGGTCGGCAACAGCGACGGCCATGCCAAGAACGTCTCGCTGCTGCAGGATGCCCGTGGCCGGTGGCAGATCGCCCCGGCCTACGACCTGGTCGGCACCATCGTGCTCGGTTACAACCCCGAGTTGGCCTTCTCGGTGGGTGAGCAGTTCAACTCGATGCAACTCTTGCCACGAGACTGGCGAGCCTTCGCCCGGGAATGCCGTTTCAGCTACCCGTTCGTCAAACGCCAGATCCAGGACATGGCCGCCACGCTCGCCGAGCTTGCCGACTCCTCGTCCCTGCAGCAGGCCCTGCAACAAGCCGGCCTCGGGGATAACGGCTGGGTACGGTTGCAGCAGCAGCGCCAGCATATTCACAAGCAATGTCGTCGGGCAGAGCGCTGGTAGAACAACGCCATCACCTCACAGGGCACCACCAGGGAGACGCAAGCATACGGGTCCCCCCGATCCGTGTATGCTGACGTACATCCACTTGCCTTGGTGGGGACCTCTCGTTGACTGTCGGCCGTATCGGCCGGGACCATCCCGTCGCCTCCTCTGAGTCCATACCCGAGGTAGACGCTTCATGCTTCCTGGTTCCCTTCGTGCCATTCTCGACTGCGCCGCTCACCCCGCTGACGCCCGCCAATCGGCCATCGTGTACTGCGAGGGCAACTTCGCGCGCATCGATGGCAAGACGGCCAACGGCCTGGTGCGCAGCAGCGAGCGGTATCGCATCCTGTCCGTCATCGACAGTACCCTGGCCGGCGAGGACGCGGGTATCGCCCTGGGCGAGGCGGCGGCGGGCATCCCCCTCGTGGCCGATCTGACCGCGGCGCTCGCCGCGACCGATAACCTTCCCGACGTCCTCATCTTCGGGCTGGCGCCGTTGTCGGGCCTGATGTCCGAGGCGGACCGCGCGGTGGTGCTGGCGGCCGTGGCGGCAGGCATCAGCGTGGTATCCGGCCTGCACGAGTTCCTCGCGGACGACCCGGAGATCTCGGCGGCGGCACGTGTCGCCGGCGTCATGCTTCACGATATCCGCCGGCCACGCCCGACCAAGCACCTGCGCATGTTCGACGGCGCGATCGGCGGCGTCGACTGTGTGCGCATCGCGATACTGGGCACGGATGGCGCGATCGGCAAGCGCACCACCTCGACGCTGCTCACCCAGGCGCTCAACGACGCCGGGATTCACACCGTGATGGTGGGGACGGGGCAGACCGGTCTGATGCAGGGCGCCGCCTATGGCGTCGCGCTCGATGCCATTCCCGCCCAGTTCGGCGTCGGCGAACTGGAGGGGGCGGTGCTCGCCGCCTATGAGGGCGAGCGCCCCGACGTCATCGTGATCGAAGGCCAGGGCGCCCTCAGTCACCCCGCCTACCTGAGCTCGACGGTGGTGTTGCGCGCCAGCCGGCCACAAGCCGTGATCATGCAGCATGCCCCGGCCCGCCGAATGCTCAGTGACTATCCGGAGGTGCGGATGCCGTCCCCCCTCTCGGAGATCAAGCTCATCGAGCTGTTCGGCAAGACCACGGTCATCGGGCTGGCCATCAACCACGAGGACATGACCGAGGCAGAGGTCACGGCGGCCATCGCCCGCTACAAGGTTGAGCTCGGCCTCCCCGCCACCGATGCGCTGTGGCACGACCCCTCGGCGCTGGTGGCGATGGTCACCGCCGCCTTTCCCGCACTGCAGGCGCGTCAGCCACTGGCAATGGCGTGACCTCTCCCCGCATCGAGATCGATCTGGCCAAGATCGAGCACAACGCTCGCACGCTTGTCACCCTGTTGTCCGGCCGCGGTATCGACGTCACCGGGGTCACCAAGGCGACCCTGGGCTCGCCCGAGGTGGCGGAGGCCATGCTCGCGGGGGGTGTGGCGCGGCTCGGCGATTCGCGGATCGACAACCTCGAGGCGCTTCGCGCCGCGGGCATTCAGGCGCCGCTGACGCTGCTGCGTTCGCCCACACCCGACCAGGCCGATCGGACGGTGGCGTGCGCCAGCGTCAGCCAGGTGAGCGAGCTCGAGGTGGTGAAGGCGTTGTCGGCGGCGGCGGGCAGGCGCGGCGTCACTCACGGCCTGGTGCTGATGGTAGAGCTGGGCGACCTGCGCGAGGGCGTGCTGCCGGGCGATGTGCTCGACCTCGCCCGGTGCATATCGCGCACCCCTCACGTCACGCTCGCCGGCCTCGGCACCAACCTGGCGTGCCGCGCCGGCGTCGTGCCGAGCACCGACAACATGGGCGAGCTGTCTATGCTCGCGACCCTGCTCGAAGGCGAGCTGGGCCTGTACCTGCCGATCGTTTCCGGCGGCAATTCGGCCAATCTCGCCTGGGCCATCGCCGCGCCCGCTGGCCGAATCAACGATCTGCGGCTCGGCGAGTCGATCCTGCTGGGCTGCGACCCGCTCACGCGGATGCCCCTGAGCGGCCTGTACACCGACGCCTTCACCCTGGTGGTGCCCGTCATCGAGTCGCTGGCCAAGCCGACGGTGCCACGCGGCGCCACCGGCGAGGCCGCGTTCGGCGTGCCGATGCCGATGCGCGAACGCGGCACCATCGTCCAGACGATCGCCGCGATCGGGCGGCAGGACGTCGACCCGGAAGGCCTGACGCCCCCGGGCGGCGTCAGCGTGCTCGCCGCCAGCAGCGACCACCTGGTGCTGGAAACGCCTCACCGCCTGGCACCCGGCGTGGAGCTGCGCTTCGGGCTCGATTATTCGGCGCTGCTGCGCGCGATGACGTCTCCCTTCGTCGTGACCACATTCGCGGCGACGACAAGCCCTCTGGTGCCGGAATTGTCGTTTCTGCCGTGGGCCAGCTGAGCGGTCACGCAACCCTATGCAGGGTTCCTTGCCCCGTCCTGTACGAGGTTTTTTGGTGCACTAATGCCACAGGGGAAAGACCGATGGGCGATCGGGGAAATCAGGTTAGCGGTGCTTTCCGGTTGTACTTTAGACTATCCAGGTGGCTCAGGTGTCCACGACTTCCAACAACCTGCCTAACTTCTGGAAAGCACCATGACAATTCGCGCCATTCTCTTCGACCATGACGGAACACTTGTCGATTCCGAGCCCGTACATTTCCAGATGTGGCAGCAGATTCTCGAACGACGGGGTATTACGTTAAGCGAGAAGATGTATAAGGCTTGTTATGCGGGTAAGCCAACCGACGCGAATGCCGTGGATATGGTTGAGAGATTTCATCTCAGCGGGTCGCATGAAGAACTGGTAAGCGAGAAGAGCACAGCGACTCAACAACGGCTGAAGTGCACTGCCTTCTCACTCCGTCCCGGCGTCAAAGAGGTACTGCATTATCTCTACCAGAGAGGCGTGACGCTTGGGGTTGTCACGGGCGCCGGCCGAAATGGTGTCGAAGCGACACTGCGAGACAACGCACTGCATGCCCTCTTCTCTACTGTTGTCTCCGGCGATGACGTCAACGCCAGCAAACCAGCACCCGATGTCTACTTGCTGGCCATGAAGCGTCTTGGGCTTGCAGCTTCGCAGTGCCTCGCCATTGAGGACACTGAGCATGGAGTAAAGGCGGCCACGGGGGCCGGTATCTCTTGTATTGCGATACCAAACGACATGACTTTCCAGCACGACTTCAGCAAGGCCGCAGCAATTATAGATGACTTCGACGACCTCCTCGTGTGGTTGAACGTTTGAGGTCGAGGCGGCCGTGCGTGGTGGCGTCTCGCCTGCCTAACCACGTGCCGCCATCGCCCGTCGATACGCGTCCCGATACGCCTCGGCATACCGTGCCGGATCGGCGGGGAAGCGGCCGAGCTCCACGGCCAGGTCGAAGAACCCCTTGCCAGGCAGGTCGCCGCGACGGCTGACCACCAGGGCGGCGATGAAGGGCCGCCCCGCTGCGGCGTCCTCGCGCATCAGGGTTTCCAGCGCCCGGGCGACGCGCTGGATGGTGCGTGGGGGCGTGAGCCCCAGGGCTTCGGCCACCTGGTGGTAGGTGATCGGCAGCCTGGCCTCGGGCATCGTCTCGAGGAGGCGGCGCACCTCGGCCGCCAGGATGTCATCGGAGTTCGGTACTGGCATCTGTCGTCTCTGGTGGTCCATTGTCGCGGTCACGTCCGCGCGAGTCGTCGTGCGGCACCGGGCGCCTGCGGCGATTATGCTGACACTATCGATACCCGGCGTTAAGGAGTTCTCATGTCGCTGTTGCGTCCAAGCCGCCCACGCGGTGGCCGCTGGCCGGTGAGTGTCGCCTGGCTCGCCCTGGCCCTGCTGGTGCTCGCCGCGCTGCTGATGGCCGCCGCAGGTCCCGCCTACCGCCTCGGGCTGCTCCCGCTGGGCGATGCCTTCGGCCTGCTGCGCTACGGCGCCTACGCCGCCGCCGGCGCCGCCGGGGTGGGGCTGATCGCGCTGGTCGTCGCCACCTTCTGCCGACGCCTGCGCGCCGCCCTGGCCGGCGGCCTGGTGATCGTCGCCGTCGCCGGCATGATGACCGTGCCCTGGGTGCACTGGCAGCGCGCCCAGCAGGCGCCACCCATCCACGATATCACCACCGACACCGAGGACCCGCCCGCCTTCGAGGCGCTGGCCGACGCCCGGGAAGCGGCTCCCAACGCAGTGGACTACCCCGGCGAGACGGTCGCCCGTCAGCAGCGCGAGGCCTACCCGGATATCCAGCCGATCGACCTGGACATCTCGCGCGACAGCGCCCTCTCGGTCGCAGAGGCCGCCGCCCTGGACCTGGGTTGGGAGCTCGTCAGCGTCACCGACGGCAGGATCGAGGCCACCGACACTACCACCTGGTTCGGCTTCAAGGACGACGTGGTGATCCGTCTGACCGAGACCGACGACGGCGTGCGCGTCGACGTGCGCTCCGCCTCCCGCATGGGCCGCGGCGATGTAGGGGCCAATGCGGCGCGAATCCGGAAGTACCGGGTCGCGCTGGAGCGCCGGGTACGCCGCTGAGCCGAACCCGGCGGCTCCCACCAGTGTCAGACGGTTTTTGGGCAGCGCCCATACGCTATTCTCACGGGATCACGCCAGGTCAGGGAGACGCCGGGATGCGCCATTGGTTGGTCGCGAATGCCGATGCGGGTGATGGTAGCCGTGGGCGGGCCTTCTGGCTGGAGCACCTGCGGGGAGCGGGGCTTGGCGATGTCGCGGTGCGGGATTTTTCCGACACGACATGGGCACGGGAGGTCCGGGAGGACGACCTGGTGATGGTCGCGGGCGGCGATGGGTCCGTCAGCCGGGGCGCGGCGCTGTGTCTCGAGCGCAACGCCACCCTGGCGGTGCTGCCGTCGGGCACCGCCAACGACTTCTCCCGCAATCTCGGCTTGCCGGAGGATCCCCTCGAGATATGTCGGTTGATCGCCTCGGGCCGGACGGTCAATGTCGACGTCGGCTGGATCAATGACACCCTGTTCCTCAATGTCGCCCACATCGGCCTGGGGACCGTCCCTGCCAGGAAGGCATCCGCGAATCACAAGAAAGCGCTGGGCCGCTTCAGCTACCTGGCCGTGCTCGCCGGGAAGATCGGCATACGGTGGGGCTTCCAGGCGAGGATCACCCATGACGGCGGCAGCATCGAGGGCCTCTGGCTGTCGATCGCGATCTCCTCGGGGGCCTTCTTCGGCGGCGGCCAGCGCATTCCCGAGGCCACGATCGACGACGGCGAGCTGAATATCGTGGCCATACGGCCGCGCTCCTGGGTCAACCTGCTGATGACCTTTCTCGTCTCACGGCTACGGGGGCACCAGCCCAGGGACGGCTCAACCCTGGTACACGTCAAGTCGACCCGTTGCCTGGTCCAGCTACGCCACTCAAGGACCCTGACCGCGGACGGTGAAGACCTGGGGCGTATCATGGAGGCGACGGCCTCGACACGCCCGGGGGCGCTTCGGGTCATCGGTGAACACCTTCTGCCCACCTAGCGGCCCGCGCTCGGCGACTTTTCGGACAATGCTTAGCGTTGCTTGGCTCGGATCACGCGTTCGAAGGCCGCCAGTGTCTCGTCGCTGACGTGATGCTCAATGCCTTCGGCATCGCGTTGTGCGGTCTTGTCGCTGATGCCGATGGCACGCAGGAAGTTCACCACGGTTTCATGGCGGCGTTTCGAACGCGCCGCGAGTTCCTGTCCCTTCTCCGTCAGGAATACCGACCGGTAGGGCTGACTGGAAACGAGCCCCTCCCGCTGTAGTCGAGCAACGGTCTTTACTGCCGTGGCATGCGCCACCCCCAACCGTCGCGCAATGTCGACTGCACGCGCCTCCCCCGTGGTATTGATCAGATCGGCGATGAGCTCAACGTAATCCTCGGCCACCTCGCTCTGATGGGCTTCCCGAACCCGCTTGAAATTGACCGCTTGCTGCTCCGCATCCGGCAACACGGTACGGGCGCCCACTTCCGACTTGGTCATCGCCGTCCCTACCTCAGATGTCGTGTATCTCACCATAACATAACAGTGCCATGCGGCTGGCGAGTTCGCATGGCAAGGTGCCACACAAACACGAGATATAGCCTATGCTGTATTGTATAGCCACATACCCATCGTCGAGCCTACCATCGGGCATCCACCTGGAAGGCTCGTCTTGCACCATCGGAGCCGGGAGATGCGACCTTGGTTCAAGTACCCCATGACTCGGCGGCTTCTGCTCAGGGCGGGGGCGCTGATCGGCGGATCATCGGTGATACGCCTGGCAGTGGGCCAGGCGCCGATACCGACCACACCGAGTACCGCCCAGGACGCCCAGACGGGTGCGCACGGTACTCATGACGGCATGATCACCGTGGGGGAAGTGGACCATGCCCGCAACGGCTTCGACCCCCACGAGATCCTGACCGACTGGGAAACCGGGACTGTCTCTCGCCTCTCGAACGGACAGGTGCTCCGCGAATTCGACATCACCGCCAGGGACAAGGAGATCGAAATCGCCCCGGGCGTCTTCTTTCCCGCCTGGACCTACAACGGCCGCGTGCCGGGCCCGACCCTACGAGCCACCGAGGGGGATCGTATCCGCATACGCTTTATCAACGGCGGCAGTCACCCGCACTCCATGCATTTCCACGGGATCCATGCGGCCCGCATGGATGGCGTGCCGGGGGCCGGGGACGTGCCTCCGGGTGGCGTGTTCGTCTATGAGTTCGATGCCTTCCCGTTCGGTTGCCATCTCTACCACTGCCACTCGGTCCCACTCAAGCGACACATTCACAAGGGGTTGTACGGTGCCTTCATCGTCGACCCGGACCCGGACCGCCACCCGGAGCAGCCCGAAGCCGCGCGTTCGCGCCTGCTTGGCTCGTCGGAGAATGGGCGCTGGCAGGAACTCGTGCTGGTGATGAACGGCTTCGACACGAACTTCGATGAGGAGAATGAGATTTACGCGGTCAACTCGATCGCCCACGCCTATTTCAAGCGGCCCATCAGGGTAGACCGGGCTCGCCCACTGCGGCTCTACCTGATCAATGTCACGGAGTTCGATCCGATCAATTCGCTACACCTGCATGCGAATTTCTTCGACTACTACGACCACGGCACCACGCTCACCCCCACGCTACGGACGGTCGACACCATCATGCAGTGCCAGGCCCAGCGCGGGATCCTGGAATTCTCCTTCTCCGATCACGAGCCCGGGTTTTACATGTTCCACGCCCATCAGTCGGAATTCGCCGAGCTGGGTTGGATGAGTCTGTTCGATGTTCGGGACGCATGATGGCCGCAGCAGGCCTCGGGAGGGTACCCCGATGCAACGCACCGTTCTCTGGATCGTGCTACCGATTCTCTTGATCGTCGCCGTCATGGTGGCCTTCCTGGCCAACGATCCCCTGCGCTCCTTGACCGGCGCCGTCCCCCCCATCGAGGAACTCACGGTTGAGCGCACCCTGCTCGACGAGAACGGTATCGCGCTTCGGGTGCGTGCCGGCGGATCGGAGCCGATGAAGATCGCCCAGGTACAGGTCGATGGCGCCTATTGGGCGTTCAGGCAAACTCCGCCGGGGGCGCTGGAACGCCTGGCAACGGCCTGGATACGGATCCCCTATCCATGGGTGGAGGGCGAGACCCATCACTTGACCCTGTTGACCCCAAGCGGCATCACCTTCGATCACACCATCGAGGTTGCCGTGACAACGCCCACCCCCGACGCCCGCACGCTGCGCACCTTCGGCATGGTCGGATTATTCGTCGGCGTTGTGCCGGTGGCACTTGGCATGTTGTTCTATCCGGCACTGCGCGCGGGGGGCACGCGGGCTTTCCAGTTCGCTCTCGCCCTGACGACCGGTCTCCTGGCCTACCTGTTGGTCGACACCCTTGACGAGGCCCTGGCTTTGGCGGGAGAAGCCGCGCCCGGCTTCCAGGGGGAAATCTCGGTATGGCTTGTCGTCGCCTTGACATTCGCGGTGCTGATGGGAGTGGGTCGGCGTCACGGCAAGACGCTTGCCGGTGTGCAACTCGCGACCGCGCTCGCCCTCGGGATCGGCCTGCACAACCTGGGCGAAGGCCTGGCAGTCGGCTCCGCGTTTGCCACCGGCTCGGTTGCCCTCGGCTCGTTTCTGGTCCTCGGCTTCACCCTGCATAACCTGACGGAAGGTATCGGCATCGTGGCCCCCATGCTCAAGCAGCGGCCACCGCTGTGGGTGTTCGCCGCCCTGGCGGCCCTTGCCGGCCTGCCCGCCGTGGTCGGGATATGGGTCGGCAGCTATGCTTTCTCGCCCTATTGGGCCGCCTTGGCGTTCGCCGTGGGGGCGGGGGCGATCCTCCAGGTCATCATTGAGGTCGGTACACTATTGGTGCGCGACGCGCGCAGCGCGGGACAGCCATGGTTCTCGGGAATCGCCCTGTCCGGGGTCGGCGCGGGGGCCATGGCAATGTACACCACGGCCCTGCTGGTTCAGGTCTGACCAGGGTCGCGGGGCGGCCCCCGGCCCAAACCGCCGGTCAAGCCACCCGCGCCGGGGCGATGTTCTGATTCAGGCGGAACAGGTTGGACGGGTCGTAGCGGGTCTTGATCTCGACCAGCCGATCGTAGTTCTGCCGGTAGTCGGCGCGCACCCGATCGGCATCGTCAGCGGACATGAAGTTCACATAGCCCCCCTCCTCGGAATAGGGTCGCAGCGCCTGATAGTAGGCGCGTCCCCAGGCGATGTTGTGCTCGCTGTCGGCGGGGTCCGGCCAGCTCGGGCCGAGCACCGTCGCAAAGGTGGCGTCCCGGTAGGCGAACGCCGTGGCGTCGGGCGCGACACGCTGGCAGGCGCCATCGACGGGAAACAGCAGCGTCGCGCTCTGCAGGCACGGCATCCGGGCGCCGAAGTCGAGATGCACGTCGATCGCCTCGTCGGTCAGCTCCCGGGTGAAACAGCCCTTCCAGTAGTGGTGGAGCCCGGCGGGCAGCAGCTCGTCGAACAGGGTGTTGATCACCGGGTAGGGCATGCGCTGGACGAACTGCCCGACGACGGGGCCGAGGCGACCGAGCCGCTCGCGGATCGCGTCGTCCTCGGTTGCCGGCCCGCGCCAGCAGGTCAGCACCACGACCACCGGCCGGCCGTGCCACTGCTCGGGCACGAACGGCAGCGGCGGGGCGAGGGTGATGCCCAGCACCGCCCCCAGCGCCTCGGGCGCCTCGGCGATCAGGGCCCGGTAACCACGGATGACCGCCGCCTCGAGCGGATAGAAGGTTGGCCCACCGAGGATATCGGCCACGTCATGCAGGCGGTACTCGAACGACGTGACCACGCCGAAGTTGCCGCCGCCGCCGCGCAGGGCCCAGAGCAGGTCCTCGTGGTGGCCTTCGCGGCAGGTCAGGAAGCGGCCCTCGGCCGTGACCACGTCGGCCGACAGCAGGTTGTCGCAGGTGAGCCCGCAGCTCCGCGCCAGGTAGCCGAGGCCACCGCCCAGCGTCAGGCCGGCGATGCCGGTGCTGGAGACGATCCCGCCGGTCGTCGCCATGCCGAAGGCGGTGGTGGCATGGTTGAGGTCGGCCCAGGTGCAGCCGCCCTCGGCCCGGACGCGGCGACGCTCGGGGTCGACCCGGAGGCCGCGCATCCTCTCGAGCGACAGCACCAGGCCGCCATCGCAGGTCCCGAAGCCGGGGACGCTGTGGCCGCCGCCGCGCACGGCCAGGGGGAGCTCGTGCTCCCTGGCGAAGGTCACGGCCGTCATCACGTCCGCGACGCCTGCCGCCTGGACGATCAGGGCCGGGCGGCGATCGTGAAGGGCGTTGTAGACTCGGCGCGCCTCGTCGTAGCGTGCGTCGTCGGGCTGGATCAGCGCCCCGTGCAACCGTTCCCCGAGCGGCCGGAGCTCATCGGCCGACAAGGTGCGAGCGGCGCTCCGCTCGCTGGCATGTCTTGAATCCATCATGGCCACCCCCTCGTCGATGACTGGTTCAGGCGTGTGCCCTTCAGGGATAGCAGGCGGGCGTGCCCGGGGCGTGACAAGGACGTGACATGACCTTAGCGGCGCGGGGCGCCACCGCTTAAGCTGTTGGCAGGAGGTGCGCATCCATGACGCTCCTGCATGTCTCGCTGCTCGGCGAGTTCGCCTGTCATACGGCCGACGGGCACCCCCTCGCCTTCCCGACCCGCAAGGTCGAGGCGCTGCTCGCCTATCTGGCGGCGAACCCGTCCCGGCGGCACCCGCGTGGCAAGCTGGCGGGGCTGCTGTGGGACGACATGCCCGAGTCCCGGGCACGCACCAACCTGCGCCAGGCGCTGTCGCGGCTGCAGCATGCGCTGCCCGCGGCGGCACGGGAAAGCCTGGCCATCGGCACCCAGGAGATGGGGCTGAAGGAGAACGCGGTCGCGGTGGACCTCGACGCCTTCGAGCGCCTGCTGGCCGACGGGACCCCGGAGACGCTGGAGCGCGCCCTCGCCCTGTACCGCGCGCCCTTCCTGGAGGGCATGGCCGAATGCGGCGAGGCCTTCGAGGAGTGGCTGATGGCGCAGCGCCGCCGGCTGGACGAGCAGTTGCAGCAGCTGATGCACCGGCTGCTCGACCACTATGTGCTCACCGGCGCCATCGATGCCGCCATCCAGCTCGCCCTGCGGTTGCTGGAGCATGATCCCCTCGACGAGGGGGTGCAGCGCACCCTGATCCGCCTCTACCTCTATCAGGACCGGATCGGGGCGGCCCTCGAGCAGTACCGGCGTTGCCGCGAACGGCTCGCCGACGAGCTCGGCGTCGCCCCGGCCGCGGAGACCGAGCGCCTGAAGGCCGAACTGATGGGACTGCTGCCCGAGGGCAGCGGCGATGGGGGTGACCTGGCGCGCGAAAGCGACGACCTGCCCGAGCGGTCCCGGGTGATCGACGCCGCCGCCGCGGCGCGCGCCCGCCGACGCGCCGAGGCCTCCGACCAGCCGTCGCTGGCCGTGCTGGCCTTCGTGCCGCTCGAGGATGCCGACCTCCACCGCCACCTGGGCGACGGCCTGGCGGAGGACATCGCGACCGAACTCGGCCGCTTCCGCGAGCTCGAGGTGATCGCCCCGGCGAGCGCCCTGGCGTACCGCCACAGCGACGCCACGCCGGAGCGGGTCGGCCGCGAGCTCGGCGTGGATTACCTCCTGGAGGGACACGTCCGGCGCCGGGGCGAACGGCTCCGCCTCACCGCCCGGCTGCTGGCGACCTCGGGCGCGCGCCAGGTCTGGGCCGAGCGCTATGACTGCCGACTCGACGAGCTCTTCGACGTCCAGGACGAGATGGTCGGCCGCATCGTCGGCAGCCTGGTCGGGCGCATCGAGGACGATCGCCTGGCGCTGGCCCGCCGCAAGCCGCCCCAGGACTGGCAGGCCTATGATCTGTGGCTGCGCGGCTGGCATGCCCTGCGCCGCCCCGATCTGCCGGCGATTCGCGAGGCACGGCGCCACTTCCAGCAGGCGCTGGCCAGGGACCCGCAATTCGCCCGGGCCTATGTGGGCCTCGCCCTCGCCCACCTCAACGAGTGGGCCTGCTACTCCTGGAACTACTGGGTGTTCCTGCAGCAGGAGGCGCTGGAGTTCGGCCGCCGGGCGGTCGCCCTGGATGAGCACGACCACCGTGCCCACTGCATGCTGGGCCTGGCCGAGCTCTACGGTGGGCGCTACGAGGCCGCGCACCGCGAGCTGTCACTGGCCCTGGCCCTCAACCCGAACGATGCCGACGTGCTCGCCCACGCCTCCTTCGCCCTGGCGCTGATCGGCGATCCCGAGCGCGGGGTAGATGCGGCCCGCAAGGCGTTGCGCCTCGCCCCCTACCGGCCGGAATGGTACGCCGGCATGGCCGGAATCGCCTTCTTCAGCGCCCGCCTCTACGACGAGGCCATCGACACCCTGGCGTCGGCCCCCCAGGCCTTCTGCAACACCCCGGCCTTCATCGCCGCGGCCTACGCCCACCTCGGCCATCCGGAGCAGGGCGCCAGCCACCGCGACACCGTCTACCGCCACTACCGCTACCAGATGGCGCGCGGCGCCTTCCCCGAACACACCGGCTGCCTCGACTGGCTGACGGCGCTCGATCCCTATCGGCGAACCGCCGATGCGGAGCACTACCTCGAAGGGTTGCGCAAGGCGGGGTTCGAGTAGCAGGGTGTCACGCGCCAAGGTGGCCCATGCCCTCCGGGGGCAGCCGTGAGGACGGGACCTGCCGATATGGTAGCCTGGCACCATCGGGCCCTGATCACGAGGCATGCCATGCTGACCATCTCCAATACGGTGGAACTGGCCGATTGGGAAATCGACATCAGCCAGATCCGCGCCCAGGGGGCGGGGGGGCAGAACGTCAACAAGGTCGCCTCCGCAGTGCATCTGCGTTTCGACATTCTCGCCTCCAGCCTGCCGCCCTTCTACAAGGAGCGCCTGATGGCCCTCTCCGATCAGCGCATCAGCAAGGAGGGCATCATCGTCATCAAGGCACAGAGTTTCCGCACCCTGGAACTGAACAAGGAGGACGCCCTGGCGCGCCTAAGGGAGCTGATCCGCAGCGCGGTGAAGCAGCAGAAGGCCCGCCGACCGACCAAGCCCACCAAGGGGTCGCAGCGCCGCCGGGTGGACAAGAAGACCCGCAAGGGCAAGACCAAGGCGCTGCGCGGCAAGGTGCCGGTGTGACCCCTACCCCTGCGAGGCATGTCCGCTGGTGAGGATATGGTGCAGGCCGGCGCACTCCACCAGGGGATCCTCGCAGTTGACGACGATTTCCGAGCGGGCGAGCACGTGGCTCTTGCCGGTGATGGTGTTGTCCACCACCCGGTGCGTGCCCTCCCGTCGCGTGCCGGTCATTTCGCCGATGAAGCCGGTCTCGCGCAGCGAGACGGTCTCCAGCCGATCGCCCGACTTGATGGAGCCCTCATGGTGCATCAGCGCCAGCCGCGCCGAGGTGCCGGTACCGGTGGTGCTGCGACAGATCACGCCGGGGTGCACGTAGGTGGTCGAGCGCGAGCGATAGAAGTCGTCGGCCACCTGCTCGACCGGCCCCATGAAGTGCAGGAAGGGCAGCGGTCCCACGTCGCCCAGGGTGTAGTGGGAAAAGCCGCGCTCGGCCTGGATCGCCTCGACGATCTTGAAGGCGCACGCCGCCAGGTCGCGCTCCTCGTCCCGGGTCAGGTGAAAGCCCAGCTCGGCGGCATCCACCAGGGCATAGAAGCCGCCGCTGTAGGCCACCGAGTAGGTCACCTCGCCGATAGTCGGCACGTGGAGGCTGGCCCGATAGGTATCGATATAGCTGGGCAGCCCCTCGCAGGTGATCGCCTCCACCACCCCGTTCTCCACCAGCGCCTCGATATGTACCAGTCCCGCGGGCGACTCCAGCACGAAGCGCTGGCGCCCCTCCTGCTTGGGCACCAGGCCCAACTCCAGCACCGCGGTGGCGGTGCAGATGGTGTTGGAGCCGGAGTAGATCGGGTAGCCCATCACCTCCATGATGATGTAGCCCACCGCGGCCTCGGGGTGGCTGGGGGGCACGAGCAGGTCCACCGACATCTCGGGGATACCGTAGGGTTCGTCGAGCAGCAGCTTGCGCAGGCCATCGGCGTCGTCGCGCAGGTAGTGCATCTGTTCCCTGACCGTGGCGCCGGGCAGCGGGTCGATGCCGCCGGTGACGATGCGGCTGACGTCGCCGCCGGCATGGGTGTCCATCAGCTGGATGACGAGCTCCTCCTTCATGCCCGCCCCTCGAGTGCGAAGGGCGCGCCATGCTCGCGCCACTGGCTGTCGGGAACGATCACGATCTTGCCCAGATAGTTGCTGCCGCGGTTGACGAAATAACGCTCCGCCTCGTGCAACTCGGAGAGCCTGAAGGCCGCGTGCAGCACCGGCTTCAGCTGGCCGCTACGGATCCAGTCCACCAGCTGCTCGGCCTCTTCGCGGGTGCCGTGGGAGACGCCGAAGATCTGCACCTGATAGAGGTAGATGCGGGTCCACATGATCTCGCTTAGGTTGCCGCCGCTGGCCCCGGCGATGGAGAGCCGCGGGTAGCTGTCGCGGCGCCGCATGTCGACGATCATGGTGTCGATGAAGCGGTCGGTCATCTCGCCGCCGACCAGGTCCATCACCGCGTCGATGGGCGCACCGCCGGTGGCCTCGAGTACCCGCTCGACGAAGGTCGGCAGATCGCCACGATCGATCACCGCCTCGGCGCCGAGCGCGAGCAATCCCTCGGCCTTGTCGGGCTGGCTCACCGCAAAGGGGATCGCACCGACGATGCGGCACAGCTGGATCAGCGCCGTACCCACGCCGCCGCTGGCGCCGCTGACGAGAATCCGCTCACCCGCGCTCACCCGGGCCGAGGTCATCATATGGTAGGCGGTCTGGTAGGAGCACATGCCCATGGCGGCGAGTTCGGCATCGGCGAGCTCGGGGTTGGGCACATGGTGGAACTGGTCCGAGGGCACGGCGATGTACTCGGCGAAGCCGCCGTCGGCCCCGTGGCCGTAGTAGTCCGGCATCAGGTTGAGGTCGCGGCGGGCATCGGGATAGAGGTTGAAGTCCAGCAGCCCGCGCTCGCCGAGGCGCGAGGCGGGAACCCCCTCGCCCACGGCGACCACGCGCCCGGCCACGTCGGCGCCCTGGATGCGCGGGAAGGTCAGGGTCGGCGAGCCGCCCATGGCGAAGGAGGTCACCTCGCCCTTGTCCCTGGTGGGGTAGAGGCCCTCGCGCGCCTTGCGGTCGGTGTTGTTCTTCGCCGTCGCCGTGACCCGCACCAGCACCTCGCCCGGCCCTGGCCTGGGCGTCGCCACGTCCCGATGATGGACCAGCTTGTCGATGCCGCCATGCCCGGTCAGCAGCATGGCCGCCATGGTGGCCGGAACGTTCTCCGGAAGGGTATCGTGTGCCACTTGTCTCAACCTCCTGGCATGAATGGGCTTGCATCCGTGGTCACGAGAAGAGGGTGATTCCCCTCGGTGGAGGCCAGATTGAAACACGACCGTGGCCGAACTGGACATGGTGAGCCGGAACGATTCTTTCTGAATTTCACCGCTGTCGTGTGCGTTCTTCCTGCTCGGTCTTCACCTGAACGCCGGCCCGCCTGGCGAACACACAGATGGGCGAGCCATTCACCGGCAATGCCCCGCCGTCGGACGCGATCGCGAGAGGTTACAAGGGTCGCTGGAGAGCTGCTACCTTGGGTGGGCACAGGGCGCCATGGAAAAGGCTCGAGGAATGGATGCACCGCGCGACAACCCGAGGCCACCGGGTGCAACCCGGCGGTGGCTAGCATTGCTGATGGTGGTGACTGGGCTGCTGGCCAGCCTCCCGGCCAGCGCGGCGACCGAGGCAGGCCGGGTGGGGCTGCCGCGCTTTCCCTCCATCAGCCCGGACGGCTCGGAGCTCGTCTTCAGCTGGGCGGGTGACCTGTGGCGGGCATCGAGCGCCGGCGGCCGGGCGACACGGCTGACCCGACACCGGCTCGACGACCTCTATTCGAGCTGGAGCCCGGACGGCGAATGGATCGTGTTTGCCTCGATGCGCGACGGCTACATGAACCTGTGGCGCATACACCGCGACGGCAGCCGCCTGAGCCAGATCACCCATGCCGACCAGCACCTGCGCAACCCCGCCTACGCCACCGATGCCGACGGCGAGCCGGTGATCACCTTTTCCGGCATGCTCGAGGCCGATGTTCATCGTGACCATCGGCCCTATCGGGTATCGCCGCAGGGCGGCGAGTACCGCCGGCTGCATGATGCCTTCGGCTCCGACCCGCAGCTATCGCCCGACGGCCAGCGCCTCGCCTTCACCCGGGGCGGGACCTACCATGGCTGGAACCGCCGCCATTACCGCGGCCCGGATGCCATGGACATCTGGCTGTACGACCGCGAGGAAGACCGTTTCGAGCCGCTCACCGAACGCGACGGGGACGACGGCCGCGCCCGCTGGGCCGACGACGACACCCTGCTCTTCATGTCCGACCGCGAGGACGAGACGGTCAACCTCTACCGTGTGGCCCTCGATGACGGGGACCGCACCTTCGAACGCCTCACCGACTTCGACGACCGCGACCTGCAGCACTTCGACGTCTCCCGCGACGGCAGCACCGCGGTCCTGCAGGTGTGGGACACCCTGTTCACCCTGGACCTCGAGGACCCGGGCGCCGAGCCCGAGCCGGTGACGCTGCGTGCCCCCACGGATGGCCGCGACGCCCAGGAGCTGCGGCGCATCAACCGGGACATCAGCGAGGCGGCGCTCAGTCCCGATGGCAAGACGATGGCCTATATCGCCTACGGACGGGTCTATGTCCGCCACATGGACGAGCACAGCCCGACCCAGGCGGTGACCCCCGGCACCCACGCCCGGCACCGGGACCTCGCCTGGTCGCCGGACGGCCTGCGGCTCTATTTCGTCAACGATGCCGATGGCAGCGAGTCGATCCGCGAGGCACGCGTGGCCCTGACGCGCGCCGACATCCGCCGCACCCACGACCGGGCCTCGCCCGACGAAGACGAGCGGGCGGACCGGGAGCGCGAGGCGCCGCCGGCCCCGGACGCGCCGCTCGCCGACGTTCCCGTTGCCCGGGAGGAACCCGAAGGCAACGGCGAACCCGATGCCGCCTTGCCGGGCGCAGAGCCGGAGGACCCTTTCGCCCCGCAGGATCCGGGGTTGCTGCTCGATCCCCCCTTCCTGACGGACCCGGCCGCTTTCGTCGACGAGCCCCTGCCGGAGCAGCCCGCCGAGCCGGAGAGCATCCCCGAGGAGGAGCTCGACCCCGAGCCGGAAGACGACGTCCCCTCCGGGCGCGACCCGGCCCGCTGGCACGATGCGGTGCGGTTCGAGGTGCGCCCCCTCGTCCAGAGCGAGCACAACGATCGCCAGGTCTCACCGTCGCCCGACGGCCGCTCCATCGCCTTCCGTCGCGGCCGAGGCGACCTGATGGTGATGGACCTGGCGAGTGGCGACGAGAGAACCCTGGTCGAAGGCTGGGACAGCCAGCTCCACTGGCGCTGGTCGCCGGACAGCCGCCATATCGCCTACGCGCAGAACGACCTCGACTACAGCACCAACATCTTCATCGTGCCCGCGGACGGCTCCCGGGAACCCGTCAACATCACCCGGCATCCGCGCAACGACCTCAACCCCCGCTGGTCGGCAGACGGCCGCAAGCTGAGCTTCATCTCCAACCGCTCGGGCGACAGCTACGACCTCTACAGCGTCTACCTGGATCGCGAACTCGAGACCTACACGCCGCGCGAGCGCACCGCCTATTACCGTGGCGCCCGTGCGGCGGCCTCCCAGCGGGCCCCCTTGCCGGTGACGCCGGACGCGGAAGCCGCGGCGGCAGACGCTGAAACGAGACTCGACCTGGAGAGCGCCTGGCGACGCGTCGAGCGTATCACCGCCTCGCCCGCCCACCAGTCCGCCAACGAGATGACCCCCGGGGGCGATCGCTACGTGTTCAATGCCGGTCACGACGGGCTGATGGTCATGAACTGGGACGGCAGCGAGCGCAAGCGCCTGGGCAACGTCGCCGACGTACAGCACCTGAGCACGACCGGTGATCGTGCCATCTATGTCTCCAGCGGGCGTGTCGGCGTGGTGGACCTGTCCAGCGGCATGCACCGCTACCCCGATATCTCCGACCGCATTCGCATCGATCTGCGTCGACAGTCGCTGCAGAAATTCCACGAGGCGGCCCGAGTGATCGACGAACACTTCTACCGGCCGGACATGAAGGGAGTGGACTGGCCGACGCTGGTGCAGGATTACGCAGCGCTGATCGCCCAGGCCCGCACGTCCAGCGAGTTCAGCGACATCGCCAACCGCCTGATGGGCGAGCTGGCGGCTTCCCACCTGGGGGTGACCAACCCCGGCCCGGAATCGGCGCTGCGCGAGCCCTCGGGACGCTTCGCCATCGAGCGGGAGCGCGTATCGCACACCGGCGGCGGGGCCGGCTACCGCGTCACCGAGGTGATCCCCGGGGGGCCGGCGGCGCACGGCCCCATGCCGCTAGAGCCCGGCGACATCATCACCGCGATCGACCTGCAACCCTTCGAGGAGGACGATACCCTGCTGTACCGGCTCCGCGGACGGGTCGACCAGGAGGTGATCGTCACCTTCGAGCGTCCCGACGACGGCTACGCCGAGTACCAGACCCTGTTGACCCCGGTGGGCCTCAACGACCTCGCACGCCTCAAGTACGATGCCTTCCGTGCGGAAAATCGCCGCCGGGTCGAGGCACTTTCCGACGGCCGGCTCGGTTACCTGCATATCCAGGCGATGAACCAGACCTCGCTCGAAGGCTTCCAGGGCGACCTCTATGCCGCCGCCATGGGCAAGGAGGGCCTGATCATCGACGTGCGCAACAACGGCGGCGGCCACACCACGGACCGCATCCTGACCTCGATCATGACCGGCGAGCACGCCTACACCCTGCCCTCCGGCGCCGATCCGGACGCCACCGGCCACTACCCCCAGGGCCGGCTCCACGCACCACGCTACACCCTGCCGATCAACATGCTGGCCAACGAGAAGAGCTACTCCAACGCCGAGATCCTGGCGCACGCCTTCTCCACCCTGGGGCGCGGCACCCTGGTCGGCCAGCAGACCTACGGCGGGGTGATCTCCACCAGCAGCGAGACCCTGATCGACGGTGCCACCGTGCGGCGGCCGTTCCGCGGCTGGTACCTGCCCGACGGCACCGACATGGAGCACAACGGCGCGATGCCGGACCTGGTGGTCGAGCAGACCCCCGAGGACGAGGTGGCGAACCGCGACCGCCAGCTCGAACGCGCCGTCGAGGACCTGCTCGCGCGGATCGACGCGAAGGAGTGACCCCTCTCCGCCCCCGCCCGGTCGATACCCTCCCCCCGAGGGAGGATCGCCCTGCATGTCGAACGTGCGACAATCGCGCCCCTCGCCAACGACTCCATGGAGCGGACATGCTGGCCTTCGCGACCGGGCACCATCACCGGGTGACCCTGACCTACTTCCTCGCCTTCCTCGCCATCGGCATGAGCGGTGGCCTGCTGGGGCCGGCGCTGCCGCACCTGGCGGAGATGACCGGCTCGACCATGGGCCAGATCGCCGTACTGTTCACCGCCCGGGCGCTGGGCAACATGCTCGGCTCGGTGGTCTCCGGGGTGCTGGTGGACCGCTTCCCGGGGCACCGGGTGCTGATCGGCATGGTCCTGCTGATGGCGGCGGGGCTCGCCGCGGTCCCCTTCAGCCAGGTCCTGGCGCCACTGACGGCGGTGGTCTTCCTGCTCGGCTTCGCCGAGGTGTCGATCAATGCCGGGACCAACACCCTGCTGCTGTGGACCCATGGCACGGCATCGCCCCCCTGGATCAGCGCCCTGCACTTCTGCTTCGGGCTCGGCAACATGCTGGTGCCGCTGGCCCTGGTGGCCGCCCTGGCGCTGACCGGGCACGTCGCCTGGGCCTTCTGGCTGGTGGCGCTCTACAGCCTGCTGCTGCTCTGGCCGCTGGTCAGGCTGGCCAGCCCCCGGCCGGCGCGACACGACGCCGGCGAGCGACCGCCGCCACCACCCCCGGACGCCTGGCGGCTGGCGATCTTCCTGCTGATGTTCGGCCTCTACGTGGGCATGGAGATCACCTTCGCCGGCTGGATCACCGCCTACGCCACCCTGAGCGGCATGGCCCCCGGCGACGCGGCCCTGCTGGTGACGCTGTTCTGGCTGACCCTCTCCGCCGGCCGCCTGCTGGCCATTGTGCTGCTCAGGCGCTTCTCGCCCTGGCGGGTACTGCGCGGCTGCCTGCTGCTGGGCCTGGCCACCGCCCTGGCGCTGCACCGGGCCTGGCTGCCGCTGCAGGCGGTGGCGCTGCTGTTCGGGCTCGCCGCCTCGGCGATCTTTCCCACCCTGTTCGGGCTCAGCAACCAGCTGATGGCGATGAGCGGGCGCACCACCGGGCTGATCTTCCTGGCCGCGGGCAGCGGGGCCATGGCCGTGCCCTCACTGGCCGGCCCGCTGCTGGAGTGGGCCGGCCCCCGGGCCTTCCCCCTGCTGCTCGGCGGCCTGGTGGGGCTGCTGATGCTGGGGCTGCTCGCCCTGCAGGCCCGGGTGAGGCGCGGGGCGCCATGATCGCCCGCCCCGCGCTCAGTGCTGCTTGACCCGCCAGATCCGCCAGGCCAGCAGGACGACGATCAGGACGCCCAGCGGCCCCAGGACGGTGGCGGCGAGGCGCGGCTCGATCGGCATGCCGAGCGCATCGAGTCCTTCGAGGGACAGCTTGAACAGACTGACGATGTAGTAGCTGATGACGATGATCGACAGCCCCTCGACCGCCTTCTGGATCTTCAACTGGCTGCTGGAGCGCTCGTTGAGACTCTGCAGCATCGCCGAGTTCTGCTCCTCGATCTCCACCTGGGCGCGGGTCCGCAGCAGGTCGTTGAGCCTCGCCACGCTCTGGGCCAGGCTCTCCTGGCGCCGGTCCACCGCCGCACAGTAACGCACCGTGGGCAGGAAGCGCCGCATCAGGAAGGTGCCCAGGCGCTGGCAGTCCCCGACCCGCGTCTCGCGCAGCTCCTCGATACGGGTGTAGACGATGCGTGCATAGGCCTCGGTGGCGCTGAAGCGTTGCCGGGAACGGGCCCCGCTGCGCTCGAGGTGCGACGACAGCAGCGAGATGGCCGCCAGCAGCGGGCGCGGGCTCGCCTCCTGCTGGTCGGCGTTGCGGTCGGAGAGCTCGCCGAGTTCCGTCTCGTAGGCCCGCAGCTCGGTGGCGAGCTCCTTGGCCAGCGGCAGCGCCAGCGAGGCCATCATGCGGTAGGTCTCGATCTCCAGCAGCCGGCGGGCCATGCGTCCCAGGCGGAAGTCGTTGAGCCCGCGGTTGACGAGCAGCAGCCGGTTGACGCCGTTCGCGTCGAGCCTGAAGTCGCTCCAGACGGTGGCGTCGCCGCCGCCGATCCGCGAGCCGGCGGGGTCGCGGAAGCCGTAGGCCGCGGTGTCACCGCCCCAGCCGTCCTCCGACTCGGTCAGGATCAGGGTGGCATTGATCAGCGCCGCGCGATGCGCCGCGACGATGGCCGCCAGCCACGGCGGCGGCGGCGACCAGGCCTCGCCATCCGGCTCGCGCGGCACCATCAGCGTCAGGGTGAAGAACTCGGTGTGCCGTTCCCATTTCAGCACCTGGCCATCGTCGAGGGTCAGGATGTCCTGGACGGCTCCCGGGGCCGGGCGCGTCCCGGCCAGTTCGCAGAGCCGCGGGACGATGCCGTCGCCGACGCCGTCGGTATCGAGAAAGGCATAGTGGTACAGGTGGGCCGGCTCCACGAAGTAGATCGAGGGCCGGGCGTGCAGCTCGTTGTGCAGTCGCTCTCGCTGGGGGTGCATGGTCGGGCCTGAACATGAGGTGAAGCCCCGAGAGTAAGGGCTCGCGGCGGTCAGGCCAACCGCCCTGCGTCAACACGCCTCGCTCCCGGTCCCCGTCACAGCCACTTCACGCGCCGGAACACCCAGAGCAGGCCGACACCGATGACCAGCATCACGACCAGCACCACGAAGTAGGCGTAGCGGTAGGCGAGCTCCGGCATGTGCGCGAAGTTCATGCCGTAGACGCCGGCGAGGAAGGTCAGCGGCACGAAGACGGCGGTGATCACCGTGAGGATGCGCATGGTGGTGTTGAGCTGGTGCGACGAGATCGAGAGGTAGCCGTCCACCAGGTCGCCACAGATGTCGTAGTACATCTGGGTCAGGCTGTGGAGCCGCTCGAAGCGCTCGAAGACGTCGTTGATGGCGTGCAGGGTCGCCGGATTCTCGCGGGGCAGATGACGATAGTCGTAGGCGATCAGTTCCTGGGTGATGCCCTTGTGGTAGTTGAACAGCCGGCGCATCTTCACCAGACGCGACTTGTAGGCGACGATGCGGCGCATCAGGCTGTCGTTGCCGGCCAGTTGCAGCTCGTCCTCCAGGTCACTGATCTCGGTCTCGAATTCCAGCAGGCTGTTCAGGTAGTAGCCGGCGGAGGCATACATGATCCGCAGCGCCACATGCTCGGGCGACTCCTGCAGCAGGGGGCCGCCGTCGTGGACGAAGAGCCGCTCGATACTGTCGGCACTGCCGGGGTGCAGGCTGATCAGGTAGTCCTCGCCGAGGAAGAAGGCCATCTGCTGGGGCTGGTAGTTGAGCTTGGCGTCGAAGGAGGAGATGCCCCGGTAGATGATCAGGGTATGGTTCTCGAACTCCTCGATCTTGGGCGGGTGACGCTCGCGATGGGCATCATCGATGGCCAGCGGATGGCTGTCGAACTGCTCCAGCAGGCGCCGCTCCGTTTCCCGTGGCTCGCCCTGCAGGTCGATCCACAAGCGGCTGCCGGCCTCCTGTCGCCAGCGTTCGATCAGGGCCTCGTCGCCCGACAGGATCCGGCCATCGGCGGTCGCCAGCAGCGTGCGAATCATGGTCTCTCCATCCGTTGGGGGTCTGCCACGACCATAGGCCAAGCCGGCCCGGCGTGCACCCGCTCAGGGCGCCGGCATCGCGTGCGTGGCGTCCCCGAGCGGCCGGGGCGGCTGCAGGTAGCGGAACAGGAAGGCCAGGGCGCCGGGCAGGCTGGCACGCCATACCCGCCAGGTGTGACCACCGCGGAACACCTCGAGCGGCACCTGGCCGGGCTGGTGCTCCTCCAGCGCCAGTTGCAGCTTGCGGGCGTGGTGGACGGCATCGAAGGCATCGTGGCTGCCGGCGCTGAGATAGAGTGGCACCACGTACTCCTGGTCCAGGTAGCTGTCGAGGTATGCCGGGTAATTGAGCCGTTGCCAGAGGTCGGCGTCGAAGCGGCCCTCGGGGGTGAGGAAGGCGGCATGCTCGCGGGCCGTGGAGTTGGCCGGCGGCACGGGATGGTAGCTGGCCGGGCTCAGGGCGGCGGCGGCGGCGAACAGCTCGGGGCGCTCGAGGATGAAGTTGACGGTACCGTAGCCGCCGGCAGAGAGCCCGGCAACGGCGCGCCATTCGCGCTCGGGAACCACCCGCCACAGCGCCTCCACATGGGGCAGCAGGTCATCGAGGAAGGCGGAGCGGGCCTTCTCGTTGTGGCCATCGATCCACCAGCTCTGGCTGCCGGGCATGACGATTACCGTGGGCGGGATGCGTCCCTGCCGGATCCACCGGTCGGCGACCGCCTTCAGGGCCCCGCGGTTGACCCAGTCCTGATCGTCGCCGAAGGAGCCATGCAGCAGGTAGAGCACCGGATACTCGAGGCCAGACTCATGGAAGCCGTCGGGCAGATAGAGGGTGTAGGGATAGTCGCGCCCCAGGGTCTCGGAATGGAAGCGGTGATGGGTGACCTGGCCGGCCAGCGCCTGGCCGGCCAGCATGACGAGCAGCAGCATGGCACAGCAGCGCAGCCCCTCCTTCATGCTCGGCCCTCCATGCCCGCGAAATGGAAAGATAATTTCCCGGCTCGGGGGAATTCGTGCCACCCGTCGTGGTCCGACAACGCACCGGTTGCAGATGTTCAACACTGATCCATGGCGAAGGGAAATCGGGGCTTCCATGAACCGAATCGAGGAGATCTACTGGCTGCGCTGCTACGGCTGTCTGGCGGTGTTCGGCTTTCACTTCCTCGACCGTATCAATCAGCACCTCGACCATCTCGCCCTGAATCTGGCACGGATCCCCACGGTCCTGGGGACACCTAGCTTCATCTTCATCTCGATCTTCCTGTTCTCGGCACGCTACGGCAACGCCATTCCCGAGGGCTTCCTGACCAACCGCGTCAAGTACGTGATGATTCCCTACCTGGTCTATGGCCTGATCTACTCCACCACGGAATTCGTGAGGGTGAACGCCGGCGACGGCGAGGTGGGCTTCGTGGACAACGCCGTCGAGTATCTGCTCTACGCCGGCTGGCATGGCTACTTCCTGATCATCGCCATGCAGTTCTATGCCTTCTACTGGGCCTATACCCGCTTCGCCCTGGGACGCCTCCTCGAGCCCGGCCCCTGGCTGGTGATCGGCAGCTTGATCAGCATGGGCTACTGGGGCCTGACCCGGTGGCTCGGCATCGACCCGCCCGGCTACCTGCTGTGGATCGCGCCGCTGGGCTGGATCTATCTGTTCTTCCTCGCCCTGCTGCTGGTGCGCCACTACCCCACCCCGGAGCGGGTGCCGCTGCTCGGCGAACTGGCACGCCCCCGCTGGCTGGTCGCCATGACGAGCCTGGTCGTGCTGCTCTCGCTGCCGGGCTGGCTCAATTACTCCTCCAAGGAGACCTGGGTGATCCCGCTGTTCATCCTCTTCGTCCTGTGGACCATGACCCGGCTGCACGGCCGTCCGGCGCCCCCCCTGGTCAGGCGAATCAACGAGCACTCCTTCGGCATCTACCTGGCCCATCCGCTGTTCTTCGGCGTGGTGGACTTCTGGGACCGGCAGCTGAACTTCCCGCTCCCCCTCTACGCCCTGTTGCTGGTCGTGACGGGGTTCGCCGGCTCGATCGGCCTCAACGTGCTGGCCAACCGGCTCACCTGGGGCGGGTTGATGTTCGGCAAGCGGCTGCGCGTGGCCTGAACCGGTGCCCGGCGAGACGCCCCGCCACGACCTGCGCTAGTCTATCCACCAGGGACCGTCGCCCACCGCAGCGGTGACAGGCGACCGATCCAGGCAACGGGGAGGAGTGTCGATGAGTGAGCGCGTCTCGCAGGTGATCGTTCCCGTGGATGGATCGCCGGCGGCCGCGGCGGCGGCCCGCCATGCCAGCCTGCTGGCTCGGCTCCTGGATGCCCCGCTGCAACTGCTGCATGTGATGCCGCTCACCCCGGCCGAGCTCAGCGACATTCCCGCCAACCGCCAGGTCGACTCCGACCGCGACCGGGCGCTGCGCCGCGAGCAGGCCGCCACGGCATTCGCCCTGGCGCGGAAGGCCATCGATCCCGACCTGACGCTGACCCCCACCGAGGTGACACTCGAGGACGCAACCTTCATCCGGCATCCCGAGCTGGCCATCGTCAAACACGCCAGCCAGCATGCCGGCTGCCTGCTGGTGCTGGGGGCCCGGCACCTGAGTGACATGGGCAAGTTCATGCAGGGCAGCGTCAGCAACGAGGTGGTGCACCGGGCACGCGGCCCGGTGACCATCGTGCATGCCGATGCCAGCCTGCTCGAGGCCTCGCATATCGGACGGGTGCTGGTGCCGGTGGACGGGGCCGCCCCCTGCCACAAGGCGGCCGCCCTGGCCGGCGACCTGGCGCGCAGCGCCGAGCTGCCGGTGGAGCTGATCTTCTGTCAGCCGGGCGTCGGACCGACAGGCGCCGGCGACGGAGAGGAGAGCCAGTCCGGGCGGGTCTTTCGGCTGGCCAGGGAGGCGCTGGGCGAGGTGCCGGCCGGTATCGAGGAAGTGCTGAATCACGATGAGCGCATTCCCGAGGCGATCGTCGCTCGCGCCCGTCAGCACGCCGACGACGCGCCGATGATCGTCATGGGGCGGCGGGGGCTCGGCAAGTGGCGAGCGTCACTACTAGGGAGCGTCAGTCACCGGGTGATCGACCGGGCCCCCTGCCCGGTGACCGTGGTGGTCTGACGGCTCCTCCGTCAGGTCTCGGCCTCATGGGCCGCCTTGAGGCGATAGAACTCGTCGACGATATCGTCCATGGCGGCGGGGTCGTAGTCGCACAGGCCGCTGACCACCAGCTTCTTGGAACCGGTACCGATCTGCTCACCGTCGCTGGCGATGCGGAATTCCAGCAGGACATCGCCGCGCTTGCCGGTGACCTCCAGCGACGAGCGGGCCAGCTCCAGGCCAGGCGCCCGGCCATCCAGTCGCTCCAGCGAGAAGCCCATGCTGTCGTAGATCACCAGCGGGCGGCGCGGGTTGAACATCACCCCCTTCTGCTCCATCAGCGGCTTGAGGTAGTGGGGGAAGTTCTTGCCCGAGAAGGCCACATAGCAGCGGGTAAAGGCCTCGACCACCGCCTCGTCACGGGTCGTGTCGCCGCTGCGCTCCACCTCGAGGTAGCACTTGCCGCCCTCGTCGCAGACACGGACCCGGCCGTCGTCGAGCTCCTGGAAATAGAGTGGCGTACCGTCGCCGACCATGCTCAGGAAGCGGAAGCTCATCTGCTGGGAGAGGCCGAAGCGGGCCAGCACCAGGGCGAACAGCAGGTCGCCGGGCACGCAGAAGCGGCGCGCATCCGGGTTGTGGATAGGGTTGTAATCGCCGGCGACTCGCTTGGCGAATCGACTGGCCTGCTCGGCGGAGATGCGAACCTGCTCCCCCGTGAGCGTATGGAATTCATCGAGAAACATGCTGCTGTGCCTGCCCTGCGTCGTTGGCGATCCATCTTCTGCCGGCCACTGCCGGAGGGCTGATGATGCCACAAAACCCGCGGCAACGAAGCCTTACCGAAGGTTACCATGACAGGGGACAACCCCAGGAACGGTACCCCATGCACGGAGAGACCCCGAATGTCCCGCCCAGCCGGCACCGCCTACGACAGCGACGGTGGTGGCTGGCGATCCTGCCGCTGGTGCTCGTCGTCGGCTACCTGGCCGGGGCCAACTGGCTGCTCGATACCGCCTGGATGCAGGCACGCCTGACACCACAGCCCGGTCTCTCGGTGAGCTGGACCGGCAGCCGCAGCTGGTGGCCCGGGCGGCTGCGCGTCGAGTCGCTGCAGCTGGAGCGCCAGGACGACGACCTCCCGCTGCGCCTCGAGGTCGAGGCGGCCACCCTCGACCTCTCGCTACTGGCCCTGTTCTCGCGGCGCCTCGAGATCCGCTCGCTCGAGGCCCACGGCCTGCGCTCGCTGAGGGTCGGTGATCACGAGCTCGAGGGCGAGGGGCGGCTGAGCCTGGCCGGCCTGACCCTCGAGGAGCGCCGCGTCGGGGTGGAGCGGTTGGACCTGCGGCTGGAGACGGCGACCCTGCGCCGTGGCCGCGAGCCGCTGGCCAACGACATCGCCCTGCAGGCGACCGCCGCCGTGGCCCCCTTCGCGCCCGGCGACCACCCGGGCGCGGCCGCCGCCCGCTTCCTCTCCGGCGAACTCACCGTCGCCGCCCGCGCCGATGCCTGGGACCTCTTCAACCACTACCTGGGAGGGCTCGACTGGCTGACCCTGGCCGGCCGCGGCAGCCTGAGCGGGCACCTCGCGCTGGACGAGGGCGTGCTGGCCCCGGGTAGCGAGCTCACCCTCGACTCCCCCTCGCTAGTGGTGGAGCTGGACGAGGCGGCCCTGCTCGCCGACACGCCGGCCGGCGACCCCGACGCCCCGGCCCTGAGCTGGACCCTGCCCCATCGGGCCCCACCGCCCCGGATCGGCGAGCGTTTTCGCCTCGCCGGCGCCGGTCGCGTCACTGCCACCGTCGAGGAAGCGAATGGGCGAGCCCCGGCCCGCCTCGCCGTGGCACTCGATGATCTCGACATGCACCTGGGCGAGCTGCCGGCGCCCTTTCTGACCAGCCGGCACTTCCGCCTCTCGGCCACCCTGGCCCAGGCCGACCTGGCGTCTCCACCCCGGGAACCGGAGACGGCCAGCCTGCACTGGGAAGGCGCCGAGGTGCCGGACGTGAGCGTCTTCGCCCGCTATCTGCCGGCATCGGTCCCCTTCGCCATGCACGGCGGCAGTGCCGGACTCGTCGGCCGCCTCGACTACCGCGGCGGCGTGGTCAGTGGCGACTTCGATCTCGTCGGCAACGATGTCGAACTGGACCTGCTCGGCCGGCGGATCAGCGGCGGGTTGCGCCTGGCACTGCGGCTGCCCGAACTCGATCCGGCCCGGCAGCGACTCGACCTGTCCGGCACCCGGCTGCAAGTCCGCGCGGGGTCGAGGGCAGACGATGCCCCCCTGACCAGTGACCTCACCCTGCACGAGGCGCGGCTGGAAGCGAACACGCCCCTGGATGTGCTGATCGCCCGCCCCGAGCCGCTGCCACTCGATGGCCACCTGGTAGTGAGCGGTCGGATCGACCGGTTGGGGTTCCTCGACCCATTCCTGTCGGATGCCCTCGAGGGGCGTGGTCTCGAGCTGGAGGGTGGCGGCGACCTGGCCGCTCGCTTGTCGCTGGCACAAGGGCGGCTCGCCCCGGGCAGCCGCCTGAGGGTGGAGAGCGACGACCTGGCCGCGCGGCTGCTCGACTTCCGGGCCAGTGGCCGCGGTCGACTCGTCGCCGAGTGGCTCGACACTGGCGAGGGTCCCCTCGCACGGTTAGGGATCACCCTGGAGGAGGCCGGCATGCGGCGCCGTGCCGACGGCGCCAGGCTGCTCGAGGGGGCCAACCTGACCCTGACAGCCCAGGGACGACCGACGGCGGCCGCCGGGCGCCCGACCGCCGAATCGGTGGAACTGGCCTGGCGGGATGCGACCCTTCCCGACGTGGCCGTGCTGAACCGCTACCTGCCGCCGGCCGTTCCCTTCACGCTGTCCGGCGGCGCCGCCGCGACCCACGGCCACCTGAGTATCGAGGGCGATGGCGCCAGCGGGGCCCTGCGGCTTGCCGGGCACGGCATCGCCGGCACCCTGTTCGGTGAAGCCATCGAGGGCGAGCTGGCGCTCGACCTGGCCCTGCGCGAGGCCCGGCTCGACGGCAGCCGGCTCGACCTGTCGGGCACGCGCCTGGAGCTGCAGGCCGGGACCGGGCGTGCCGAGCAGGACCAGCGGCTGCGCACCGTGCTGGTCGCCCGTCAGGCCCGTTTCGACCACCCGCTGCCATCGACCGACCGCCGCGGCCCGCGCGGCGGCCGACTGATGCTCGAGGGGATGGTCAGCCGGCTCGGCTTCCTCGACGCCTTTCTGCCCGAGGCCCATGGCCTGTCGATCCGCGGCAACGGCCGGCTCGAGGCCGACCTGCAACTACGGGACGAGACCCTGCTGCCGGGCAGCCGGCTACGCGTCGATGCCGATGACCTCGAGGCTCACTTCCTCGACTATGTCGCCGGCGGCCGCGGCACCCTGGACGCCCGCATCGAAGGTGAGGCGACCGCCCCCGGGGCCCGTCTCGAGCTGGGGCTGCCACATTTCGACCTGACGCGCCAGGGCGAGGTACAGGCCCACCTGGAGGGTCGTCACTTCACCCTGGAGACCACCACGCCGGACTTCCGGCTGAAGGCCGGGCGCCCCCCCGCCGAGGCATTCACCACCCGGATCGGCCTGCCCATCGCCGAGGTGGAAGATCTCGGCCTCTACAACGCCTATCTCCCCGAATCGGCCGGCCTCGAACTGCTCGCGGGCCGAGCCAGCCTCGAGACGGAGCTGGTCCTCGAGGGCATGCGCGCCCGTGGCGACCTGACCCTGCAGGCCTTCGACACGACGCTGCGCCTGGCGGACCAGCACCTGACCGGGGATCTTCGCCTGGAGGCTCGGCTGCGCGATGGCGACCTGGCCGAACGGCGCTTCGACGCCTCGGGCTCGCTGCTGCGGCTGGACAACATCTCCCGCGAAGACGCCGCCGGCCGCCGGGATGCCGGCTGGTGGGCGAGGCTCGACCTCGAGGAGGGTCGTCTCACCTGGTCGCGGCCGCTGGTGCTGGATACCCGCCTGCGCCTGGCCATGCGCGACAGCGGCCTGCTGGCGACACTGTTCATCGCCGGGGCACGGGAGCGCGACTGGCTCGGCCGCCTGCTGACCGTATCCGACATCCGCGGCAATGCCCGAGTCAGGCTCGACGATGACAGCCTGCACCTGCACGATGCCCGGCTGGAGGGCGGCAACCTGACCCTGCTCGCCGATCTGGTGATGCGTGACGAGACCCTGAAGGGCGCCCTCTATGCGCGCCTGGGGGCGCTGGGCCTGGGCATCGCCCTGGAAGACGGCGATACCCGGTTGCACCTGCGGGCCCCCCGACGCTGGTACGAGGAGAGCCGGCCGGGGTATGACGGCGAAATGCTCGAGTCATCGCCACGCGCGTGGCACGAGGCCCTCGAGGCCAGGCCCGCAGACACCCCCTGACGCCTCCGGCCAGACACCCGAAGTATGCAAGAACGGCATGGGATACCGGCACGATTACCGACTTTCGTTCATATTGCATCGCATCATGATGTGATAGAATTCGCGCGACTTTCTGACCCTTCCTTCCTCCTTGCTCAGGATATTTCAGCCATGCTGACAACCTGCAATTCACGACAAAGGCCCCGGCGACCCGCCTGGTGGTCGGGCACCCTCGTTCTCGCCGTTCTGGCCCTGCTGTTCAGTCCCTTCGCCCATGCGGTGACCGGCGAGCTGGACCTGACCACTACCTCGGTCGGCTTCCTTGCCGTCGCCATCTTCGTCCTCGCCTATGCCCTGGTGATGGCCGAGGAAAAGATCCACATGCGCAAGTCCAAGCCGGTACTGGTCGCCGCCGGCATCATCTGGTCGCTGATCGGCTGGGTCTATGTACAGAACGGCATGTCTGCCGATTCCGAACACGCCTTCCGCGAGACCCTGCTCGAGTTCACCGAGCTGATGCTCTTCCTGCTGGTGGCGATGACCTACATCAACGCCATGGAGGAGCGCCGGGTATTCGACGCCCTGCGCTCCTGGCTGGTGCGCAAGGGCTTCAGCTACCGTGCGCTGTTCTGGATCACCGGCGTGCTGGCCTTCATGATCTCGCCGATCGCCGACAACCTGACCACCGCGCTGCTGATGTGTGCCGTGGTGACCAAGGTGGCCGAGGGCGACAAGCGCTTCATCAACCTGGCCTGCATCAACATCGTGGTGGCGGCCAATGCCGGCGGCGCCTTCAGCCCCTTCGGCGACATCACCACCCTGATGGTCTGGCAGGCCGGGCTGATCAAGTTCTACGAGTTCTTCGAGCTGCTGGTCCCGTCGCTGGTCAACTACCTGATCCCGGCCGTGGTGATGAGTGCCTTCATCAAGAACCGCAAGCCGGACTCGGTCCAGGAAGACGTCTGGCTCAAGCGCGGCGCCCGTCGCATCATCCTGCTGTTCCTGCTCACCGTGGCCACCGCCGTGGCCTGCCACACCCTGCTGCACCTGCCGCCGGTGCTGGGCATGATGACGGGCCTGGGCTACCTGCAGTTCTTCGGCTTCTTCCTGCGCCGCACCCTGCCCCGCTCGCTGGAGAAGAAGCGCACCCGCTACAGCCAGCGCGGCGACTGGAAGAAGCTCGAGAGCCTGGGCAGCGTGGTGCCCTTCGATGTGTTCAACCGCGTGGCCCGCGCCGAGTGGGACACCCTGCTGTTCTTCTACGGCGTGGTGATGTGCGTCGGTGGCCTCGGTTTCATGGGCTACCTGGGCCTGCTCTCCGAGGCCCTCTACACCGGCTGGGACGCCACCTGGGCCAATATCGCCCTGGGGGTAATCTCGGCGGTCATCGACAACATCCCGGTGATGTTCGCCGTGCTCACCATGCAACCCGACATGTCCCACGGTCACTGGCTGCTGATCACGCTGACCGCCGGCGTCGGCGGCAGCCTGCTCTCCATCGGCTCCGCCGCCGGCGTGGCGCTGATGGGCCAGGCCCGCGGCAACTATACCTTCATGGGCCACCTCCGCTGGGCGCCGGTGATCGCACTCGGCTACGTCGCCAGTGTCGTCACTCACCTATGGTTGAATGCCGGCAGTTTCGCCGTCTACGGCTGACCTCCCGCCCGGCGGCGCTCCGCCGCCGGGTCCTCCCGTTCGTGCGACGTTGAAGCAAAAAACCCTACATTGCCTTCCAGTGATGTAGCCTATCGGGTTATGGTGGCTCGAAAAGGCACAGCCGGGTCCGGGTAGTCCGCTGATCTACCGGTGATTTCCCCGGCATACCAACAAGAACTCGGGCAACATGCTCGACACGGATGGCAGGGGGGCAGGGTCATCGACTCATTCACAACCGAAGTGCGGATCACGGCCGCACCATGCATGCACTTGACGCTTGGCAGACAAAGGGAACTCTCCACGCGATGCAGCTCCTCGTCCTGAACCGCTCTGCCGTAGCGGCAACCTATCGCCCACCGGCAGACGGCGAGTCTGGCCCATGGTACGGCTGATACGCAGCCTGCTGTGGGCCCTGCTGATGCTGGCGGGCCTTTCCGCGGCTGAGGCCGCGGAGCCCCCCGTGCTGCTCGTGGCTCATGCCGGGGTCGATACCCGGCAACTGACCCGCGACACCACCCGCGCCATCTTCGCCATGCGCCAGCGCACCTGGCCCGATGGCCAGGCCGTGCGAGTCTTCGTCTTGCCCAATGACCATCCGGTGCACGCACGCTTCGCCAAGGAACAATTGGCAGTCTACCCACACCAACTGCAGCTGGCCTGGGATCGCATGGTTTTCTCGGGCACCGGCCAGGCGCCCAACCGCGTTACCACCCAGGTCGAGATGCGCGAGCGCATCGCCAGCACCCCTGGTGCCCTGGGCTATCTGGAAAGGGAGTACCTGGATGATCGTGTCCAAGTCATTACGATGGACTGAGGCCTGCGCCGGCATGCTGCTCGGCGGCCTGCTGCTGGTAACCGGCACGCAGGCCCGGGCCGAATCCCCTGTACTCGATACCCTGCAGATGCATGGCTTTCTCAGCCAGGCCCTGGTGATCACCGATCGCAACAACTTCTTCGGCCCCAGCAGCAGCGACAGCGGTAGCCTCAAGTACACCGAGATCGGCGCCAACGCGTCGATCCGCCCCCATCAGGACGTGCTGATCGCCGCCCAGGTGCTGAGTCGCCGCGCCGGTGGCGACGGCAGTGACGCCAAGCCCGTGCTGGACTACGGCATCGTCGACTACCAGATGCTCTCCAACCAGCAGCGCAGCCTGGGCGTTCAGGTCGGCCGCTTCAAGAACCCGTTCGGCTTCTATAACCAGACCCGGGACGTGGCCTTCACCCGCCCGAGCATCCTGCTCCCGCAATCGATCTACTTCGACCGCACCCGATCGCTCGGGCTGGCCGCAGATGGCGTGTCCGCCTACATGGAAGAGCGACTGCCCACGGGAAACATTCGGGCACACATCGGTATCGGGGATACGCAAACCGGCAATGACCTGCGGCAGACTCTCCGGCTGGATACCGTTCCCGGCAAGCTGGAACCCAAGACCTCGGCGATAGCCCAGGTTCGTTATGAACATGACGGCGGCCGTTTCGTGGCCGCGCTCACCACCGCCAGCGCCAATGCCCGCTTTACCTCCCGCACGCCGGGCCTCAGCAACGGGGATTTCTATTTCCGCCCCTGGATCCTGTCGCTGCAATACAACGAAGAGCTCTGGAGCCTCACCGGCGAGTTCGCCCTGCGAAATTCAGGGCTCGAGAACTTCAACGATCCCAGGTTCAACTTCGATGTGACGGGCGAGAGCTGGTATGTGCAATATACCCGCCGCTTCCATGACGACTGGCAGTGGCTGGTGCGCTATGACAGCCTGACCAGCAACCGGGACGACCGTTCCGGCAAGGCCTTCGCGGCCAGCGGTGCCGGTCCCGCTCACTCCCAGTTCGCCAATGACATCACCCTGGGACTGCAGTGGAACATCAATCCCCGGGTGCTGCTGGCGGCTGAATACCATCATATCGACGGTACCGGCTGGCTGCCCAACCAGGACAACGCCGACTCGAGCGAGACCAGCCGCCGCTGGAACATGCTGCTGTTCCAGCTTTCGCTCCGCTTCTGACGCGCCGGACTCGCGGCTCCCCTCCACCGGCCCGGGACATGCTGGATGAGCGCCAAGAAAGCCCATGAGACACGCCATCGCCTGAGCCTGACCTGGCGGGTCATTGCGCTGAGCAGCCTGCTGCTGCTGGGCCTGGTGGTGCTGTTCTCGTGGCTCGGCCATGCCAACCTGACACGACAGTTCCAGGAGAGCCGCGACGAGCACAACGAACGCCAGATGCGCGAGATCCTCCTCGCCCTGCAACGCTCGGAGGGCGCCCTGCAACAGTTGGCCGCCCTGACAGCCGCCTCTCCACGGCTCGGGCCCGCCCTGGAACTGCGCCACCGGGACGACATCCTCGCCTCCCTGCGTCCCCAGTGGCCGACCCTGCAGCTCGAGGCCGGTATCGACGAGATACTCGTCTTCGATGCACAAGGGGAGCAACTGGCCGACTGGGGAGACGGCCAGGCACAGGATACGCGCCCGATCCAGACCTGGGTCCGCCGGGTCATGGACACCGAGGTCCCCCTGACGGCCCTGCGCTGCTCGACCGATTGCCGACAGTATGCCGCGGTACCCGTGCTGGTCGAAGGCCAGAGCGTCGGCACGGTGGTCCTGTCGCGCTCGCTGGCCGACGTGACGCGCCAGGCACAGCAGGTGTCCGGCAGCGACGTCGCCCTGCTGGTCACCGGCCCCATGGCCGCAGACGATCGACTGGACGCCGAGCGCCACCTGGAGGCATGGAACGGCTACCTGGTGGCCCTGACCCGGAAGGAAGAGAACCTCGCGCTGTTGAGAACCGCCTCGCAGCAGGCGGCGATGCAGGACCTCGTGCAGGGCCCGCTGCAGCTTCGCTACCGCGGACGCGACATCGAACTCAGCGCGGTGCGCATGGAGGAGGATGGTGACCGCCGCAGCACGGGCTACTTCCTGATGGCCTCGGACATCAGCTCCCAGATCGGAGCCATCAACCAGGATACCCGCACCCTGATGCTCGTCGGCCTGGGCGGCTGGCTGGCCGCCGAACTGCTGCTGCTGGCCATCCTGCTGAGCCCCATGGCGAGGCTGCGGCGCCTCGCCGGGGTACTGCCGGTGCTCGCCCATGGCGGCTTCGCCGAGGCACGAGCCGCCATCCCCCCCCCCAGACGCCGGCTCACCGACGAGATCGACGTACTGGAAGGCACCACTCTCGAGCTCTCGAGTCAGCTGGAGACCCTCGAGCAGGAGGTCAGCGCCCGCGGCGAACAGCTGGCCGAACGGGTCGAGGAGCTGGCCCGCGAGCGGGACTTCGTCGGCAGCCTGCTGGACACCGCCCGGGTCTTCATCGTCACCCAGGACGAGCATGGGCGGATCAGCCTGGTCAACGACTACGCCTTGTCCGTGATGGCCATACGGGAAGAGAAGTTGCTGGGCCGCCACTTCGACGATGTCTTCTCGGCCCCGTCCATCGGCACCACGGGTCTCGCCGTTCCGCATCAGGAAGAGCGCACCCTGGTGACGACGGAAGGCCGGCACCGAACCATCGCCTGGTACCATGCTCCCTTGCCAACCGGCAACGACGGCACCCCCGCGCGCATCTCGGTCGGACTCGACATCACCGAACGCAAGGCCGCGGAGGCACGGCTGACCTGGCTCGCCGAGCGCGATGCCCTGACCGAGCTCTACAACCGCCGTTATTTCCAGGAAGCCCTCGGCAGTGCCCTGCAACAGGGCCAGAGCGGCGCCGTGCTGCTGATGGACCTCGATCAGTTCAAGGACGTCAACGAGCTGAGCGGCCACCAGGCAGGGGACCGCCTGCTGCGCAAGGTCGCCGACACGCTCTTCCAGGAGCTGGGTCACCGCGGGGTGATAGCGCGGCTGGGGGGGGACGAGTTCGCGCTGCTGCTGGAAGGCGCCGATGCCGAGCAGGCCGTGCGTGTCGCCCAGCAGATCACCCACCTGCTCGAGTCCATCGGCTTCGATGCCGGCGGGCGCCGCCACCGCGTCGTTGCCAGTACCGGCATCGCCCTGTTCCCGGCTCTCGGCGACAACCCCACCGATCTGATGGCCAACGCCGATGTGGCCATGTACAAGGCCAAGGGGGACGGCATCCAGCGCTGGCACCTGCTCTCCCCTCTCGAGAATGCCAAGGACGAGTTGCAGGAGCGCGTCTACTGGGTCGAGCGTGTCCGCAAGGCACTCAAGGACGACGATTTCGAACTGATGGTGCAACCCATCATGCGCCTGGAGGACGGGGACATACGCCACTACGAGGTGCTGCTGCGCATGCGCGATGCCGATGGCGGCCTGATCTCGCCCGGCCGCTTCATCCCGCTGGCGGAACGCAGCGGCCAGATCGTCCAGATCGACCGCTGGGTACTTCGCCACAGCCTGCAGGTCCTGAGACACCTGCAGGAGAAGGGCATCAGCCTGGCGATCAACCTCTCGGGCCAGTCCCTCCACGATGACGGCATGAAGCAGTTCCTCGCCGACGAGCTCAATGCCAGCGGCGCCGATCCGAACTACCTGATACTCGAGGTCACCGAGACCGCCGCCGTGACCGACTTTTCCACCGCACGCGGGGTACTGCAGGCCATGCGCGATCTCGGTTGTCGTACCGCCCTGGATGATTTCGGCGTCGGCTTCAGCAGCTTCCACTACCTGGGGCAGTTGCCGGTGGACTACATCAAGATCGACGGAAGCTTCATTCGCAGCCTGCCGGTCAGTGCCGACAGTCGAGTCATCGTGAAGGCGATCGCCGATATCGCCAGCGGCTTCGGCAAGCAGGCCATCGCCGAATTCGTCGATCAGGAAGCCCTGTTGCCGATTCTGCAGTCGTACGGCATCTCCTATGGGCAGGGCTTTCATCTCGGCAGGCCCATTGCCCTCGAAGAGGCCTTCGGCATACTGTCCAAAAGAAGCTAATATAAGATTTTCAAGAACACTAGTTTCTGATACGACCATGACGCAAGGGAATCACTGCATGACCTCCGCCTCCTCATCGCCTGGAAACGAAAGATCGATAACGGAGCTGTTCGAGAGTTTTAGAAACGAATTCAGCTTCAAGCTACCCTGCAATGAACAGGAAAAGCGCCGTGCCTTTCATTTGCGCCATGATGTCTACTGTGCAGAGTTGCACTATGAGCCACCCACGGATGCCGAGCGTCAGCTTGAATATGACGCCTTCGACGACAGCGCCATTCACTGCGTGGTCGAACACAATCGGACAGGGTTGACGGTGGGATGCATGCGTGTCGTCCTGATACCGGTCCGCGGCAACTTCTCGAACCGCAAGCTGCCTCTGCTCACCTACGGGGGGCAGAGCCTGACGCACCCCTCGCTACACCCCGACTGCTTCCCCAAGGAGAGCATCTGCGAAGTTTCCAGGCTCGCGGTACACCCTTCTTTCCGGAAGAGCAGAAGCAATATCGCAGGCGTCAAGGAAAAGGACATTCATGACCTGGAGGTCGAGCATCGCTCCCTACCGGTAGGGCTGAGCCTGTTTTTTGCGGCAACAGCCATCGTGGGAATGGCGAAAAGGCAACATGTGTTCGCCATGATGGAGCCACGATTTGCGAGACTCCTGAAGATATCAGGGCTGAAATTCCAGAGAGTCGGCGACCTGATCGATTACCATGGCCCGCGGGCGGCATTCTACATCGACCAGCAACAGGCCGAGGCCGAGATGCATGAAGAATTGAAGCCGCTTTATCGACACATCAAGCAGCAGCTGGCTCCTCAACTCGCGGCCGCCATGCCTCACCGCAGGCTCGCGACGACAACGTCATGACCCCGCCGGGAACAGGTCCGGGCCCGGGTAGAGCATTCCCGGCCAGCGCAACACCATGATGGCCAACACATTGCGATGCTCGCCCCGTGCCAGGTCGGTGCCGCCCGAGGGGGAAGGAATCATGCCCGCCGCGGGATCCACGGCGGCCGCTAGTGCATCCCGGACCCGCCCCACCACGGGGTGATCCTCCCGTCCGGCCAGCAGGAAGCTGAGGGCAACCTCGGCCTGAATATCCTCGGTGGCCCGGGCCAGGATATCCTCGATCTCTCGCTCGAACGCCTCCAGTATCCAGGCGAACTCCTCGGCATCCACGCGCTGCTGGTAGTAGCGGCTCGCGGCGATCACGAAGTGGGTCATGCCGTATAGCCTGTTGAGGTACTCCTCCTCGCTCAGCTGCTCGGCACTCCCCGCCGGGTACTGGCGCCGGAAGGCGTCGACCACCTCGCGACGCAGGTCGACGATGCCGAGCTGCTGCAGGAACATCACCTGGTTGGCCACCTGCGCCGCATAGATGCGCATGACCTCCGGATCGACGAAAAAGGCCCGCCAGTCGACCCCGGCGAGATATTCCCGTGCCCGCTCCAGGTTCTCGATTTCCGGCAGGAGGCCATGGTAATCGGCCTGGACCAGACGAAAGAGCAGTTGCCTGGCGAAGGCGATCTCCCCCCGGTCGGCCAGCATTTCCCGCCTGGCCCGCCGCTTGGCGGTGCGCTGCGGATACCCCTCGACGATCTCGCGGCTGCGCGCGGCGGCATGACCGGGCTCCGCCAGCCCGGCGATCTCCTCGTCGAGCTGCCGCATCAGGCGCCGACCATACTCGCGGTTGAGCTCGAGGTAGCGGTCATCGCCGGTGAGGCGATAGAGCCGCTGGGCATAGTGGCGTTGCTTGCCCGGCGGCAATTCGGGCAGCGCCGCCTCGTAGACGGCCTGGATGGCGAGCCCCGCCTGACGGTGACGCTCGCGTTCAAGCTCCGGCGCGAAGCCGGCGCAACCGACCAGCAGTGTCAGCAGACCGAGCCATGCCCAGCGCAGGAGCGGGGAACCTCGTCGTGATGCCTGGATGGTCATGACCGGGGTCTCGACTTGCGCTTCGACTGCCCCGGGCGAATCAGCCGGACCCTCACCTTGGGCCTGGCGGTCGGCGGCGGCCGGTCAGGGGGCTCGCCTTGGGGATGGCCCCTGCCGGGGGACGGCGGGATGACTACCCAGGCGAAGACCGGCAGGGTCAGCCGCCAGTAGATGGCCGCCAGGCGCAGGCAGAGCGTGACCCCGAGGGCCAGGGCGATGGTCATCGCAACGGGGCTGCCCAGCGCCTCGAGCATCACGTAGGTCACGCCACCGGCGATGGAGGCCGTGGCATAGATCTCCTGGCGCAACACCATGGGCACTCGGCGCGCCAGCACGTCGCGCACCATGCCGCCGGCCACTCCGGTCAACAGCCCCATCAGCACCGCCACCACGCCGGGGGCCTCGAGCAGCAATGCCTCGTGGGTGCCGATCACGGTGAACAGGGCCAGGCCGAAGGCATCGGCCACCGACAGGAAGACCCGCGACAGGCGGTGGATATAGTGAAATCCCAGAATCGACAGCCCCACCGTGCCCAGGATCACCCAGAGATAGGTCGGGTCAGAGACCCAGAATACCGGCCGGCCCCCCAGCACCAGGTCACGCAGGGTGCCGCCGCCAATGCCGGTCACCGCCGCCAGCACCAGCATGCCGAAGGGATCCATGCGCGAGCGGCAGGCGAGGATCACCCCCGACAGCGCGAAGACGATCACCCCTGCCATGTCCAGCCAGTAGACTATCCCTGTCACATCACACCCTCCCTTACGACATGGGCGGCAGCATAGCGCATTACCGGCGACTTGCCTTTGACCTTCGTCGTAACCCGCCCGCAGCTCGGAGCCACTCGGGCATACTGGAGTGCCATGTTCCCCCCATGACCCGAGCCCGATGCCACTGATCCAGGAAAAGCTCGCGCCGCCACCCCTGCCACTGTCGCTGGTGGCCCGTCCGCGCCTCAATGACCGTTTCGTGCTCGACGAGCACATCCGCGTGCTGGTGGTGCAGGCGCCGCCCGGTTACGGCAAGAGCACGCTCGTGGCCGAACGCCTGCCGGCCCTGGAGCAGGGGGCCGCCTGGCTGCGACTGGACGAGCGCGACGACGATCCGGCGCGCTTTGCCGGCTACTTTCATGCCGCCCTGGCGGCGCTCTGTGGCGATTCACCGGCCTGTGAGCCATTGGCCAGTGCCTTCGCGCCCCACGACGGCCGGGGCTTCAGTGATACCGTGGAGGCCTGGCTCACCGCACTGCCCGACGCCGCCGAGCCCTGCCGGCTGGTAATCGACGAGTTCGAGCACCTCTCGCACCCCGAGATCCTCGCCGGGCTCAGCTACTGGCTGCGCCACCAGCCGACCTGGCTGACGCTGACGCTGGTCTCGCGCACCCGTCCGGCGCTGGGCCTCCCCGCCCTGCGCCTGCGCGGCGAACTCGAGGAGATCGGCCTGTCGGACCTGGCCTTCGACCTGGAGGAGGCCCAGACTCTGTGCGCCGAGCAGCTCAGCTTCCCGCCCACCCGGGTCAGCCTCGAACGCGCCCTGCGGCGTACCGAGGGCTGGGTCATGGCGCTGGCCTGGCTGATCGAGCGCACCACCACCCGGGCCGGCTTCGACAGCCTCGTCGACCGTCTCGATGGCGCCCACCCCGACTTCGTGGCCTGGTTCGACGACCTGCTGCAACAGACCCTCGACGAACCGGAGCGCCGGCTGCTGCTCCAGCTCGGCGTGCTCGAGCGCTTCTCGCCGGCCCTGGTGGCTCGCCTGGTCGAGGGCGAGCGGATCTTCCAGCGCCTCGAGGCCCTGGAACGGCAGGGCCTGTTCCTGCAGCGCCTCGACCCCCATGATCAGTGGTTTCGCTTCCACCGATTGTTCGCCGGCTACCTGCGCCATCGCCGCGACGAGTTGAGCCCGGAAACCCAGTGTCGGTTACACCGGCGAGCCAGCCAGGCCTGGCTGGCGCTGAACGCCCCCGCCATGGCCCTGGGCCAGGCCATCGAGGCGAACGACCCTGCCGCACTGGCCGCCCTGCTCGAGGGACACGGCCCGCACCTGCTGGCCAACGGCCACTTCTCGCTGATGGCCCGGGCACTGGCGAGCCTTGGCGACACGTGCATCGCCGCCTCGCCACGCCTGACGCTGCTGCACGGCTGGGTCACCCACGCCCAGTACCAGTTCTCGCGCACCCGCCAGGCCATCGACTGGATAGAGGCCCAGCTCGAGACGCCGGCGTGGCAGGAGCTCGCCGCCGAGTTCGCCACCCTGCGCGCCCAGTTGGCCATCAACCAGGGCGACGCCGAGCGGGCCGCCCCCCTGGCCGAGCAGGCACTGACCCGCCCCGCCCGCTATCTCGCGGCCACGCCAACCTCGGCGGCGGCGATCCTGGCCGAGTCGCGCTTCGTGCAGGGGCATCTCGCCGAGTCCCTCGAGCGCATCGCCGAGGTGGAACGCGAGGCGGGGCGCATCGGCGACGATCAGCTACGGCTCTGGTCGCTCTGCCACCAGTCCGAGACCCTGGTCGCCCAGGGGCGATTGCAGGCCGCCTACGACATCCAGGAGCGGGCCATCGCCCACGTCGAGCGCAGCGGGCTGGATCGCCTGCCGGTCTCGGAGTTCCTCTACCGCATTCGCAGCCAGCTGCTGTGGGAGTGGCACCGGCTGGACGAATCCGAGCAGGCGGCGCTGAAGGGCATCGCCGTGCTCGACAACCAGGGCGAGCGCTGGAGCCTGCAGTGCCACATCAGCCTGGCCAAGGTGGCCCAGGCCCGTGGCGACCAGGCCCAGTGCGCCGACCATATCCGCCGCCTGCGCAAGATCCTCGCCGAGGGCGACTACCACATCGACTGGCTGGCCAATGCCCACGCCACCCTGCTCGCCTGGTGGCAGTCCACCGAGGACCTCGACGCCGTGGCCCGCTGGTGGCAGGAGGCCCCGCCGGGCGACCCGGCGACGGCCAGCAACCACTTCGCCCAGTGCAACCTGCGCAACCATGCCCGCGCCCTGACCCTGCTCGGCCGGCATGACGAGGCCCACGCCCTGCTGACAACTCTCGAGGCGCAGACCGAACGCCTCGGCCTGGTCACCGACGCCAACCGCAACCGGCTCTGCCTGGCCGCCCTGGAGTGGCAGCGCGGCCGGCACGAGGCGGCGCTGGAGCATCTCGCCCAGGCCCTGGAGCTCGCCTCCCGCACGGCCCTGATCGGCAGCTTCCTGCGCCTCGGCCGCCCCCTCGGCGAGATGCTGCCGGCCCTGCTGGCGACCGACCGGCTCGACGACCTGGCCCAGGCCCGGGCGCGGCGGCTCGTCGAACTGGCCGGCCGCCAGCGCGACTTCGGCCGCGGCGTCAGGCTGATGCTCGACGAATCGGTGATCGCCGACATCGTCTCGCGCCCCGACGTCCCCGAGCTGATCCGCACCTCGCCGCTGACCCGCCGCGAGTGGCAGATCCTCGGCCTGATCCATGCCGGGCTCTCCAACGAGCAGATCGCCGAGCAGCTCGCGGTGGCCCCGACCACCATCAAGACCCATATCAGGAGCCTCTACCAGAAGCAGAACATCCGCCGCCGCGAGGAAGCCATCGCCCTGGCCGGCGACCTGCTCGCGCACATCCAGGGGGAGTAGACTCCTCCCCCCCTCTACGCCGTCCCTCCTCCCTGCGGGAGGATGTCCCTGCCCGACACTGCCGCCACCATGCTCCTGGACGTTTTTTCCTGCGGCTCACGCCCGCGCGGGACCCACGACAAGGACAAGGTGCATGACCACAGAGACTTCCCCCTATTTCGGCAAGCACGGCGCCGACTGGTGGCGCGGCGCGGTGATCTACCAGATCTACCCGCGCAGCTTCATGGATGCGAGCGGCGATGGCATCGGCGACCTGCAAGGCGTGATCGACAGGCTCGACTACATCGCCTCGCTCAACGTCGACGCCATCTGGCTGTCGCCCTTCTTCACCTCGCCGATGAAGGACTTCGGCTACGACGTCAGCGACTACCGGGGCGTCGATCCGATGTTCGGCACCCTGGAGGATTTCGACCGCCTGGTGGAGGCCGCCCACGCCCGCGGCCTCAAGGTGACCATCGACCAGGTGCTCTCCCACACCTCCGACCAGCACCCCTGGTTCGAGGAGAGCCGGGCGAGCCGCGACAATCCCCGCGCCGACTGGTACGTGTGGGCCGACGCGCGCCCCGACGGCTCGCCGCCGACCAACTGGCAGTCGGTGTTCGGTGGCAGCGCTTGGCAGTGGGACACCCGCCGCTGCCAGTACTACCTGCACAACTTCCTGGTCGAGCAGCCGGACCTCAACTTCCGCCACCCCGACGTCGTCGAGGCGATCCTCGGCGAGGTGCGCTTCTGGCTGGAGCGCGGCGTCGACGGCTTCCGCCTCGATGCGGTCAACTTCTGCACCCATGGGGCGCTCGAGGACAACCCGCCCTCGCCGCTGATCGAGGAAGGCGCCATCGGCGTGCGCCCGGACAATCCCTACGGGTTCCAGCGGCACCTCCACGACAAGACCCAACCCGAGAACCTGCTCTTCCTGGAACGGCTGCGCGCCCTGCTCGACGAGTATCCCGGCACCACCAGCGTCGGCGAGGTCGGCGACGACGACTCCCTGGGGGTGATGGCCGACTACACCCGGGGCGGCAATCGCCTGCACATGTGCTACTCCTTCAACCTGCTGACCGAGGCCGCCGACCCGCATTACCTGCACGAGACCCTCTCCGAGATGGAGGCGCGCATCGGCGACGGCTGGCCGTGCTGGGCGCTGGGCAACCACGACGTGACGCGTCTCGCCACCCGCTGGCAGGCCGAGGGCGACCAGGCCGCCCTGCGCCTCTACCTGGCCTTCCTGCTCACCCAGCGCGGCAGCGTCTGCCTCTACCAGGGCGAGGAGCTGGGCCTCACCGAGGCGTCGCTTTCCTTCGAACAGCTCGTCGACCCCGCCGGGATCACCTTCTGGCCGTCCTACAAGGGCCGCGATGGCTGTCGCACGCCCATGCCGTGGCAGGCCGATGCCCGCCATGGCGGCTTCTCCGGCGCGACGCCCTGGCTGCCGGTGCCCGATGAGCACCTGGGCCTGGCGGTGGACCGGCAGGACGACGACCCCGCGTCGCTGCTCAACGCCTACCGCGCCTTCCTGGCGTTCCGCCGCGAGCTGCCGGCGCTGGTCAAGGGGGCGGTGCGCTACCACCCGGTACGCGACGAGGTGCTGTGCCTGGAGCGCACCCATGGCGACCAGCGCCTGCTGGTGGCGCTCAACTTCTCGGGCGAGGCCCGCACGCTCCCGGCCCCGGCATCCGCCGCGGCACTGGAGGCGGCGCCCGCCCTGGTCAACGGCCGCTGGGCCGATGGCCAGTTGACGCTGCCACCCTACGGCATCGCCATCGCGCGCTGCGCGCAATCCGCAGAGGAGGACACCACATGGGCCGTCTGACACTGGAAGGCATCGGCAAGGACTACGACGGGGTCGAGATCTCGCGGGACATCGACCTGACCATCGAGGATGGCGAATTCGTGGTCTTCGTCGGCCCCTCGGGCTGCGGCAAGTCGACCCTGCTGCGCATGATCGCCGGGCTCGAGGACATCACCCGCGGCGAGATGTGCCTGAACGGCGAGCGCATCAACGAGATCCCGCCCCAGGAGCGGGACATCGGCATGGTGTTCCAGTCCTACGCCCTCTACCCGCACATGAGCGTGGCCGAGAACATGGCCTTCGGCCTGAAGCTCGCCCGCACCGACAAGGCCGAGATCCGCCGGCGCGTCGATCATGCCGCCGGGATGCTGCACCTCACCGAACTGCTCGAGCGCCGCCCCAAGGACCTCTCCGGCGGCCAGCGCCAGCGGGTGGCCATCGGCCGCACCCTGGTCAAGGAACCGGCGGTGTTCCTGTTCGACGAACCGCTCTCGAACCTCGACGCCGCCCTGCGCGTCGACATGCGGGTGCAGATCGCCGAGCTGCACCGGCGCCTGCGCGCCACCATGATCTACGTGACCCACGACCAGGTCGAAGCCATGACGCTCGCCGATCGCATCGTGCTGCTCTCGCGCGGGCGCATCGCCCAGGTCGGCGCCCCGCTGTCGCTCTACCACTTCCCCAGGACCCTGGAGGTCGCCGAGTTCATCGGCTCGCCGCGCATCAACACCCTGCCGGTCACGGTGGTCGACCCGGGCCGCCAGCGCACCGCCGTGCGCCTGCCGAGCGGCGACACCCTGGCCGTGGCGGTAGACGGCGCCCGCCTCAGGGCCGGCGACAGCGCCACGCTTGGCGTGCGCGCCGAGGACTTCGTCGCCCCCGACCAGGCCGAGGTGTGCCTGGCGGCGCGGCTGATGGTCGCCGAGAAGCTCGGCTACGAGACCCTCGCCCACCTGCGTCTCGACGGCGTCGCGGCGACCCTCACCCAGCGCCTCGACGGCCTGACCCACCTCGAGGACGACCAGGCCATCGCACTGGGGCTCGCCGGTGAGCGTTGCCACCTGTTCGGCCCCGATGGCGACGCCTGCCCACGCCAGGTGCAGATCCCCGGCGTGACCCACTGAGCCCCGCCGCCAGGACTCCCCCACGACAGCGCCCCGGGCTCATGGAGCCCGGGGCGCTGTCGTGAGAGAGTGAGCCGCTGCGAGCGTCAAGGCTCCACCATCGTCGCCTCATCGAGGCGCAGTATGGTATGCGCATTGGTGGCGCTGGTGGCCAGGGTATCCACTACCCCGGTGCGCAGTGCGCCGAGAATGCCCGCCGCCTTGGTATTCTCGCTGGCGATGGCGATGACATCGGGTATGCGCGCCAGATCGGTGAGGCCGAGCCCGATCACGCGCCCCTGCATGGGCGTGGCCGAAGGTCGGCCATGGATATCGACGAAGTGGCAACCCATGATGTCGCCCACCGTGCCGGAGAGGCGCGCCTCGGCGATCTCCTGGGGAGAGAACCAGCCCATGCGTACCATGTTGCTGTCCTCGCTGAGGTCGCCGACGCCGACCAGCGCGAAGTCGGCGCGACGAGCGCGGTCCAGGGTCTGCCTGACCGTGTGGTTCTCGTAGAGCTCGTCGCGCAGCGCCGTGCTCTGCACCAGGGCGGGGGCGTAGAGCGTCTCGCTATCGCCGCCGAACCTCATCGCCAGGCGGCGGCAGATATGGTCGGGATTCATGTACTCGCCGGCCCGCTGGGACCCGCCGATGGCGCAGACGAAGGAACACTGCCGTTCGCCCTGGGTGAACACATTGTCGGCGACCGCGCCGACATTACGCCCCATGCCCACGGTGACGATGCTGCCCTCCACCAGGCTGCGCGACAGATGATCCGCCACCAGGCTGGCCACCGCCGAACGCTGGGCATCGGCGTCGCCTTGATCCAGCGCGATCAGCGCGCGCTTGATGCCGAAGCGCCGTTTCAATTCCCGTTCGATCTCGGCACTGACGGCGGGGTGCTGGCGTACCCGTACATCGACGATGCCCTCCGCCTGGGCCCGCTTGAGCAGGCGCCCGACCCGCACGCGCGAGATCCCCAGCCGCTTGGCGATGACCTCCTGGGTCTCACCCTCCACATAGTAGAGGGTGGCGATTTCGGTCATCAGATCGATATCGGCACTCTCGACACGCTCATTCATGACATGGGTCCCACAAGCCTCGGGTTCTCGACAAGCGGGACACGATAGCACACCCCCATGCATCGTGATCAGACTCGCGAACGGGGCAGCCTCCGCTCGTATTCCTGGATACGCGCCAGCTTGGCGGCCGAGGCACCGCCCGGGAAATCGTTGTCCAGGAAGGTCGTGACGATGCTCTTGGCGAGCTCCGGGCCGACCACCCGCGCACCGAGGGTCACGATCTGGGCATCGTTGCTGGTCCTGGCCTTGCCCGCGGAATAGGTGTCGTGGGCCTGGGCCGCACGAATCCCCGGCACCTTGTTCGCCGCAATCGCCACCCCGATCCCGGTGCCACAGACCAGGATGCCGCGATCGAAGCGCCCCTCGGCAATCGCCTGCGCCACCGCGACCGCCACATCGGGGTACAGGATCGGCTCGGCATCGTAGGTACCGAAATCATCGACCTCGTGCCCCAGGGAGCGCAGGTGATCGATCAGCACCTCCTTGAGTTGGAAGGCGGCCTCATCCCCACCGATGGCCACGCGGAGGGTCTTGGGGTTGCTGGACATGTCTCAACACCTCTATGAACAGGAGGACGGGAAGTGAGCGATGAGGAACCCCCTTCGCTCGGCTCTCCCTTCTCAAAGTATCACCGACTGTTCATTTGTAAAGCCTGTGTTCAAATGAGACATCATCCCCTTCTCCCGACAGCCTCTTCTCGCCATACGCAACCCATAATAAAAACCCTTTTATTTCATTCATATATACGAGGCACTGCTATGCACCCCTCACAGGACCACCCCCTTGCGGCTCAGAAGCCCACTTCATCATGCCTTGACTTTTGCGAAGCTCATCGCAAACATATGATCAATATTGGTTCATAAGAACAGCACCGCCACTCCCACAGGAGCCCATGCCATGACGACTCGACTCGACGCTCTCAAGCAGCACTCCCTGGTGGTCGCCGACACCGGCGACCTGGAAGCGATCCGGCGCTACCGGCCCCAGGACGCCACCACCAACCCCTCGCTGATCCTCAAGGCCTTCGAGCTCCCCGCCTATCAGCCCCTGATCGATACGGAACTGGCGGCGATCCGGGCAGAGACCGGCGACCACCAGGCCCGAGCGGAGTACGCCGTGGACCACCTCGCCGTGGCCATGGGCAGCGAGATCGCCAAGGTGGTGCCCGGCCGCGTCTCCACCGAGGTGGCCGCGAAACTGTCCTTCGACACCCAGGCCAGCATCCGCAAGGCCCACGAGCTGATCGCGCTGTACGAGAAGCGCGGTGTCGGTCGCGATCGGGTGCTGATCAAGCTGGCCGCGACCTGGGAAGGCATCCGCGCCGCCGAGGTGCTGGAACGCGAAGGCATCAACTGCAACCTGACCCTGCTGTTCAGCGACGCCCAGGCCCAGGCCTGCTTCGATGCCGGTGTCTACCTGGTCTCGCCCTTCGTCGGTCGGGTCAGTGACTGGTACCAGCAGGCAACCGGGCGCGACTACACCCCGGACGAGGACCCGGGCGTGCAGTTCGTGCACGGCGTCTGCGCCCGCGCGAGCCGGGGCGGCTACGACACCGTGGTGATGGGCGCAAGCTTCCGCACCACCGGCCAGGTGCTGGCGCTGGCGGGTTGCCCGCGGCTGACCATCTCGCCGGCGCTGCTCGAGGAACTCGCCGCCAGCGACGGCGAGGTAGTGCGCCGGGTGACTCCAGAATCCGCCAGCGGCTCACGGCCGGCACCGCTTAGCGAGCCCGCGTTCCGCTGGGGCCACAACCAGGACGCCATGGCCAACGACAAGCTGGCCGAGGGCATCCGCCGCTTCGCCGAGGACCAGGACAAGCTAGAGGCACTGATCGCCGAGCGTCTCGCCGCCCACTGACCGCAGGAGTATCGCAATGCCATCCCGTTTCGAACTGGCCAATGCCATTCGTGCCCTCTCCATGGATGCCGTCCAGAAGGCCAACTCCGGCCACCCCGGCGCGCCCATGGGCATGGCCGACATCGCCGAGGTGCTGTGGAACGACTACCTCAAGCACAACCCGGCCGACCCGGCCTGGCCCGATCGTGACCGCTTCGTGCTCTCCAACGGCCACGGCTCCATGCTGCTCTACTCGCTGCTGCACCTCACCGGCTACGAGCTCGACCTCGAGCAGCTGCAGAACTTCCGCCAGCTGCATTCGAAGACCGCCGGCCACCCCGAGTTCGGCTATGCCCCGGGCATCGAGACCACCACCGGCCCGCTCGGCCAGGGGCTCGCCAACGCCGTGGGCATGGCCATCGCCGAGCGCACCCTGGCCGCCCAGTTCAACCGCCCCGGCCATACCGTCGTCGACCACCACACCTGGTGCTTCGTCGGCGACGGCTGCCTGATGGAGGGCATCTCCCACGAGGTCGCCTCGCTGGCCGGCACCCAGCGGCTCGGCAAGCTGATCACCTTCTACGACGACAACGGCATCTCCATCGACGGCGAGGTCGAGGGCTGGTTCACCGACGACACCGCCCAGCGCTTCGCGGCCTACGGCTGGCACGTGGTGCCCAACGTCGACGGCCACGACCCCGACGCGGTCAAGGCCGCCATCGAGCTGGCCAAGACCCACGCCGACAAGCCCAGCCTGATCGTCTGCAAGACCGTGATCGGCTTCGGTGCCCCCAACAAGCAGGGCAAGGAGGAGTGCCACGGCGCGGCGCTGGGCGAGGACGAGGTCGCCGCGGCGCGCGTGCAACTCGACTGGCCCCACGCCCCCTTCCACATCCCCGAGGAGATCTACCGCGGCTGGGACGCCCAGGAGCAGGGCCAGGCCCGCCAGGCCGAGTGGCAGGCGCGCTTCGACCGCTACGCCGAGGCGCACCCCGAGCTGGCCCGCGAGTTCCAGCGCCGCCAGAAGGGCCAGCTGCCCAGCGAGATCACCAGCGAGGCGCTGATCGAGCAGGCCCAGGCCAAGGGCGCGAGCGTCGCCTCGCGCAAGGCCTCGCTGGGCTGCCTCAATGAGCTCGGCCCGCAGCTGCCCGAGCTGCTCGGCGGCAGCGCCGACCTGGCGCCCTCCAACCTGACCTTCTGGGACGGCGCCCGCGCGATCACCGCCG